>DATFGD010000410.1:0-6851 GCA_035249725.1 Burkholderiales bacterium | reverse complement strand
AATCCGGCGTGCGCGGTTTCCAGGACATCACGTTCAACGGCCTTGTCGTGCCGGCCGGCACGCCGCGCGACACCGTGACCAGACTTCATGCCGAAGTCGCAAAAGCCGTGCGCGTCCCGGCGCTCAACATGCGGTTTCTGGAACGGGGTGTCGAGCTGGCGGCGAGCGCTTCCCCCGACGATTTCGCGGCCTACATCCGCGCTGAATTCGTGAAGAAGGCGAAGCTTGCGCGCGAGGCGGGGATCAAAGTGGAGTGAACGGCGCCGTGTGCCTCGGCGCCAGGCTAACCGTTTCGGACTGATCGTGCGGGCGAGCGGACATATTTTCCTGATTACCGGGGGCGCGTCCGGCCTGGGCGCCGCGACGGTACGGCGGCTTGCGGACGCCGGTGCCCGCGTCGTGATTGCCGACCTTGACCGCGACGCGGGCGAACGCATGGCACAGGAGATCGGCGGGCAGGTGCGCTTCGTCCGGACTGACGTTACCGATGAAGTGCAAGTCGCCGCCGCAGTCGATGCGGCAACAAACCACTTCGGCGCCCTCCATGGCGCCATCAGTTGCGCGGGGGTCGCGATCGCGGAGCGGCTGCTGGGCCGTGACGGTCCGCACCGACTCGATTCGTTCACGCGCGTCATCGACGTGAACCTCATCGGCACGTTCAACGTCATGCGTTTTGCGGCACGCGCCATGGAAAAAAACGCGCCCGATGGAGACGGCGAGCGCGGCGTTCTCGTCAATACCGCGTCGATTTCAGCGTTCGAAGGACAGGTGGGACAGCTGGCGTACAGCGCGTCGAAGGCGGCAATCGTTGGCATGACCTTGCCGGCCGCGCGCGAGCTGGCCCGAACGGGCATACGCGTCATGGCCATCGCACCCGGCATATTCGAAACGCCGATGATGGCAGGCATGAGTGCGGCAGTGCGCGCTTCCTTGAGCGCGCAAGTGCCATTTCCGTCGCGCCTGGGGCAGCCGCATGAGTACGCCGCGTTGGTCGTGCACATCATCGAAAACGCCATGCTCAACGGCGAAGTGATTCGTCTCGACGGCGCGCTGCGCATGGCGTCGAAGTGACGACCGGTTGAACGCGCGCGCAGCGTGTTTCACTGCGCTGCAGCATGCGCGGCCTTCAAAAACGCGGTGCTATAATCGATTCGCCTGCATCCGCGGGAGTCCCCAAAGCTGCTTTTTACGAATGGCTTCGCACAGGTGACCGCCATGGACATGAGAGATATTCGTCCCGACGCCGATCCGCAGGAAACCCGGGAGTGGCTGGACGCGCTCGAATCCGTACTCGAACGCGAAGGTCCGGACCGCGCCCACTTTCTGCTCGAAAAACTGGTCGACAAAGCACGCAACTCGGGCGCGTACATCCCGTTCAACGCCAACACCGCATACGTCAATACGATTCCGCTTTCGCGGGAAGAGCGTTTGCCCGGCAACGCCGAACTCGAACAGAAAATCCGCGCGCTCGTTCGCTGGAACGCGATGGCGATGGTCGTGCGCGCGAACAAGGAATCGTCGGGACTGGGCGGTCACATCGCGAGCTTTGCTTCCGCGGCGACGCTCTACGACGTCGGCTTCAATCACTTTTTCCGCGCGGCAAACGAAAATTTTGCCGGCGATCTGCTGTACATCCAGGGGCATTCCGCACCGGGCATCTACGCCCGCGCGTTTCTTGAAGGACGGATCACCGAAGAGCAACTCGCGCATTTCCGCCGGGAAGTGGACGGAAAGGGGCTGCCGTCGTATCCGCATCCGTGGCTCATGCCGGATTTCTGGCAGTTCCCCACTGTTTCGATGGGCCTGGGCCCGATCATGGCGATATACCAGGCGCGCTTCATGCGCTATCTCAAGGATCGGGGTCTCATCGAAGCGCAGGGGCGCAAGGTTTGGTGCTTCTGCGGCGACGGTGAAATGGACGAACCGGAATCGCTCGGCGCGATCTCGCTCGCCGGGCGCGAGCAACTCGACAATCTGATCTTCGTCATCAACTGCAATCTGCAGCGACACGATGGTCCGGTACGCGGCAACGGCAAGATCATTCAGGAACTCGAGAGCGATTTCCGCGGCGCCGGGTGGAACGTCATCAAAGTGATCTGGGGCTCGTACTGGGATCCGCTGTTCATGCGCGACAAAACCGGTATTCTGCTGAAGCGCATGGAAGAGTGCGTGGACGGCGAATACCAGGCCTTCAAGTCGCACGACGGCGCGTTCGTGCGCAAGCACTTCTTCGGCAAATATCCGGAACTCGCGGACATGGTGGCCAGCATGTCGGACGACGATATCTGGCGGCTTAACCGCGGCGGGCACGACCCGCACAAGATCTATGCCGCTTACGCGGCGGCGGTAAAACACCCGGGGCAGCCGACGGTGATTCTCGCCAAAACCGTGAAAGGCTATGGCATGGGCGAGGCGGGCGAAGGACAGAACATCACGCACCAGCAGAAGAAGATGGGCACGGCTTCGATCCGCGCGTTCCGGGACCGTTTCAACGTGCGGATCCCCGACGATCAGCTCGAGCAGGTTCCATTCTTCAGGCCGCCCGAGGACAGCGCGGAGATGAAGTATCTGCGCGAGCGGATGAAGGCGATGGGCGGGAGTCTCCCGGCGCGGCGCAGAAAGGCGAACCCGATCGAGGTGCCGCCGCTTTCCGCGTTCGAGGCGCAGCTCAAAGGCACCGAAGGCCGTGAGATTTCGACGACGATGGCCTTCGTGCGCATCCTCAACACCATCATCCGCGACAAGAAAATCGGCAAGTACGTCGTGCCCATCGTCCCGGACGAGTCGCGGACCTTCGGCATGGAGGGCATGTTCCGGCAATTGAGCATCTATTCCCACGTCGGCCAGCTCTACACGCCGCAGGACGCGGATCAGCTCATGTTCTACAAGGAGGACAAGACCGGTCAGATCCTCCAGGAAGGCATCAACGAAGCGGGTGCCATGTCATCGTGGATCGCCGCCGCCACCTCGTACAGCACGAACGGCGTCGCCATGATCCCGTTCTACATCTTCTATTCCATGTTCGGCTTCCAGCGCGTGGGCGACCTCGCGTGGGCGGCGGGGGACATGCGCGCGCGCGGTTTTCTCATGGGCGGCACGGCGGGACGCACCACGTTGAACGGCGAGGGCCTGCAGCACGAGGACGGTCACAGCCAAGTGCTTGCTTCCACGGTGCCGAACTGCATCGCCTACGATCCCGCGTTTGCCTATGAGCTGGCGGTGATCATTCAGGACGGCATGCGGCGCATGTATCGGGACCAGGAGGACGTCTACTACTACATCACCGTGATGAACGAGAACTACGCGCATCCGCCCATGCCCGAAGGCGCCGAAAAAGACATATTGAAGGGCATGTATCTGTTCCGCGAGGCGAAGGCGAAAAAGAACCAGCCGAAGGTGCAGCTATTGGGCAGCGGCACCATATTCCGCGAAGTGATCGCCGCTGCCGAGATGCTCGAGCGCGAGCACGGTATCGCCGCAGACATCTGGAGCGTGACGAGCTTCAACGAACTGCGGCGCGATGGGCTGGCCGCACAGCGCTGGAACATGCTGCATCCGGAAGCCGAGCCGCGCTTGAGTCACGTCGAGGCGTGCCTCAACGACCGGCCCGGACCCGTCGTCGCCGCCACCGATTACATGAAGATCTTCGCGGACCAGATTCGCGGCTTCATGCCCGCGCGCAATTACAGCGTGCTGGGCACCGACGGATTCGGGCGCTCGGATACCCGCGAGCAGTTGCGCAGATTTTTTGAAGTGGATCGGCGTTATGTCACCGTGGCGGCAATGAAGGCCCTCGCGGATCAGGAAGCGCTGCCCCAGGGGAAGGTCACCGAGGCGATCAGGAAGTACGAAATCAACCCGGAGAAGCCCGACCCGACCCGGGTGTAGATGCCGTTCAAGCATCGACGGTCAATGATCGAGCATCCAGCAGAGCAAACATTGTGCAGTAGCGTTTCAGTGCGGCGTCGACTTTCGCAGTCCCCGGTTTCTACACAGAGAAAATAATGAGCAACCTGGTCGAAGTGAAGGTGCCCGACATCGGCGACTTCAAAGACGTGCCGGTGATCGAAGTTCTTGTTGGTCCCGGCGATAACGTGAAGCAGGAAGATTCGCTCATCACGCTCGAATCGGACAAGGCCACGATGGAAGTGCCTTCCCCCGCGAACGGCGTGGTGAAGGAAGTGCGGGTCAAGGTTGGGGACAAGGTGTCGGAAGGATCTGCGGTCGTCGTGCTGGAGGCTGCGGATGGCGCAGGCGTGGGGCGGGCCACGGAAGGCGCCGCAGCGCCCGCTGACAAAGCGGCGGCACCGCCCGCGAAGGCCGAGACGGAAGCGCCTGCGGCAAAGTCTGCCGCGCGCCCGCCGCCGGAGCGGACGGCTCAACCGTCGCCCGCGCGGGCCGAGACGCAAATCGACGAGGCGAATTTCGTGAAGGCGCATGCGAGCCCCGCCGTGCGGCGGCTCGCACGCGAGTTCGGCGTGGATCTCGGCCGCGTACACGGCACGGGCCCGAAAGCGCGCATCCTCAAGGAAGACGTTCAGCATTATGTAAAAGGTGAGCTGGCGCGCCCACGTGGCGCCGAGACGGGCGGTCTGGGACTCAACCTGCCGCCGCTGCCGCAGATCGACTACGCCAAGTTCGGGGCGGTCGAAACGCGGCCGTTGTCCCGTATCCGCAAGCTGTCGGCTGCGAACCTGCACCGCAACTGGGTCAGCATTCCCCACGTAACCCAGCACGACGAAGCAGACATCACTGAACTGGAGGCGTTTCGCAAGGCGCAGTCCGAGGAAGCCAAAAGGAGCGGGATAAAATTCACCATGTTGGGATTCCTGATGAAAGCTTCGGTCGTCGCGCTGAAGCATCATCCGGAGTTCAATGCCTCCCTTGCGGCGGACGGTCAGAATCTCATTCTCAAGCACTACTATCACATCGGAATTGCGGTCGATACGCCCAATGGTCTGGTCGTCCCGGTGATACGCGACGTCGACAAGAAGGGATTGCTGGAACTGGCGAAGGAACTGGGGGAAGTGAGCGCGCGCATGCGCGCGGGCAAAATCGCGCCCGGCGATCTTCAGGGCGGATGCTTCTCGATCTCCAGCCTTGGCGGCATCGGCGGCACCGATTTCACGCCCATCATCAACGCGCCCGAGGTGGCGATACTGGGCGTCGGCAAAGCGACAATGAAGCCGGTGTGGAATGGTCGTGAATTCACGCCGCGTCTCATGCTGCCGCTTTCGCTCTCCTACGACCATCGCGTAATCGACGGCGCACAAGGCGCGCGCTTCATCTCCTATCTCGCGGGCGTGCTGTCCGACATACGCCGGTTGGTGCTGTAAACGGGCGACCGCGAGCCACGAACGCGTGTCCCGTTCCGCGCCCATCGGTATCCTCGGCGGCACATTCGATCCCGTGCACTACGGGCATCTGCGGCTCGGCCAGCAGGTCGGGGAAACTTTGAAACTCGAATCGGTGCGTTTCGTGCCGAGCGGTACCCCGCCGCACCGGGCCGAGCCGCGTCTTCCCGCGCTGGAGCGCCTCGCGATGGTGAAGCTCGCCGTGCGGGACAATCCGCTATTCGGCGTCGATGAGCGCGAGACTGCCCGCAACGGGCCGGCGTATACGTTCGACACGCTGAACGAGCTGCGACAGGAATTGGGCACCGAGCGGCCCCTTTGTCTGCTGATCGGCGCTGACGCCTTTCTCGATTTCGCCACCTGGCACCGCTGGCGCGAACTCCTGGATCTCGCGCACATTGTGGTCGCGCATCGCCCGGGGTATCCCGTAGAGCGCTGGCAGGAACGCATGCCGCTGCCCCTCGCTCGCGAATATGCTGCGCGCACCCTGCAGCAGCCGCTCGCCGTGCATCTCGCGCCCGCGGGCGGCATCGCGGTCGTTGCGATAACGGCGCTCGACATTTCCGCGACGATGATCCGCGAGTGCATTCGCGCGGGAAGGAGCCCGCGTTATTTGCTTCCCGACTCGGTACTCGATTATATTCAGTCGAGAAGGCTCTACGCCTGATGCCCTTCTCAGCAATTTCCCATGGGTGAACCGGGATGTCCTCCGATTCACTAACTGGAGGTCGATGAGGATAGACAAACTCGTGAACGCCACGGTGGCGGCGCTGGAAGACGTCAAAGCACGCGACATCGTGGTTCTGGACGTGAAGAAAATGACGTCGCTGTTCGACAAAGTCATCATCGCAAGCGCCGATTCGTCGCGCCAGAGCAAAGCGCTTTCCAACCGCGTCCAGGAAAAACTGAAGGGGCTCGGCGCGACGATACACGGCGTCGAAGGCGAACAAAACGGGGAGTGGGTGCTGGTCGATCTGGGCGCGGTGATCGTCCACATCATGCAGCCGGCTGCCCGCCAGTATTACAACCTCGAGGAACTCTGGACGCCCGCGAAGCGCGGCAAGCGACGCGCCACCCGCAACGCACGTTCCGCGGCGTGAAATTCGTGGTTGTGGCGGTCGGACACCGAATGCCGGCTTGGATACGAGCCGGTTTCGACGAGTACGCCCGGCGCATGCCGCGTGACGCACTGCTCACCATCAAAGAGATCAAGCCGGCATTGCGCGGCAGCGGCTCCGGCCACGCGGCCGTGCAGCGGCTGCTGGACACCGAACAGCAGCGGATTTCTGCCGCACTTCCCGCGCGCTGCTACCAAGTCGTGCTGGATGAGCATGGCACTTCGTTGTCCACGCATGAGCTCGCCGCGCGTATCGCGCGCTGGCGTGAGGCCGGACGGGATATTGCCTTTGTCATCGGCGGCGCGGATGGCACGGCGCCCGCGCTGAAGGCGCAAGCCGACCTCATGTGGTCGCTCTCGAAGTTGACGCTGCCGCATGG
>DATFGD010000409.1:0-2693 GCA_035249725.1 Burkholderiales bacterium | reverse complement strand
TGAGCTTGTCGAACCATGAACGGCTTTGATTCCTTCGGTCTTCGACAAGCTCAGACCGAACGGAAACATGCAAGTTATTTATGGGTCACGACACTAGCTGCTATCCCGTGCGCCGCCGGATCGGCGGCGCCAGCCAGAATGTCACTGCGACGGCCAGCGCGAACGCGACGTATGCCACCGTGAAGACCCACTCAGGCACACTGTAGAACATGAGCTTGTGGATCCATTGCGCCACGAAGCTCTTCTCGGCGCGCACGCCCCGCAACTGTGCTTCCCAAACCGTGAGCGGACACCACACGCCCGCGAGCGCTTCCCCCGCGACGACGACGATCGCGCCGAGGTGCGCAACGCGGAACCAGAAGTTGCGCACCCATTGCCATCCCGCCACCGCCCCGATCCAGATCAGCGCCAGCCCGCCCGTCACGAAGATCACGAAAGCGAAGTGAACGATCAGAACGAGATCAGCGAGCAGGGCGGTCACTGACGCGCGGAAACAAAATGGTTCGCGCAGCGATACGCGGCCTACGCACTGCCTTTAGAAACAGGCCGCGAAGGATCGCTGCACCATTCGCTCCACGATCCGGGATACAGCAGCGAGCCGTGCAGCCCCGCGATTTCCATCGCCAGAAGGTTGTGGCACGCAGTTACGCCGGAACCGCATTGATGGATGACGCGCGCCGGTGAATCCTCGCCCGTAATCGAAGCAAATTCGCTTTTCAGCTCGGTTGGTGATTTGAAGCGGCCGTCGCCGGTGAGGTTCAGCCTGAAGAAGCGATTTATCGCGCCCGGAATGTGTCCCGCCACCGGATCGAGCGTTTCATTGTCGCCGCGGAATCGATCGGGACTGCGTGCGTCCAGGACGCGCATTTCATGCAGATGTCCCAGAACATAGCCTGCATCCGTCGCTCTTGCCGGCTGCAAGTCGGGATTGAATGTCGTGGGACGGCCTTCGGGAAGTGCGGAGGTAACCGGCTGTCCTGCCTTGAGCCACGCGTCCCAGCCGCCATCGAGCACCGCGACCCGATCGTGCCCCACCCAGCGCATCATCCACCACAGCCGGGCGGCATAGCAGCCACCGGTCGCGTCGTATGCCACGACCTGCGTCGCGTTGTCGATGCCGAGCGCGCCCAGGCGCAGCGTGAAGGTTATGGGATGCGGAAGCGGATGCCGGCCGTTCAAACCGGTCTTCGGGCCGGACAGATCTTCGTCGAGGTGCAGAAAACGCGCACCCGGGATGTGCGACTCGGCATAAGCGCGACGTCCCGCGTGGTAATCCGCGAGATCGTGACGGCAATCGCATACGACCCAGCCGGGTTCATCGAGATGCGCGGCCAGGTCCTTGGCGCTTACCAGGGTGTGGTACGGCACGGAAGCCGCCATTCGCTCAGAGATGCGGCTCGAGCTGCCGCCGCAGGAACTCGTGGAAGTGCGCCATCCCGTCCTCGAGCGGCGACTGGTAGGGACCGGTTTCGTTCAATCCCTGATTCATGAGCGCCCTGCGTCCTTCAGTCATGCGCGCGCAGATTTCGGCGTCCTCGAGTGCGGTTTCCCTGTACGCCGCCTGCTCCGCTTCCACGAACTCGCGCTCAAAGAGTGCGATGTCTTCGGGGTAATAGAACTCGACGACGTTGGTGCACGCCTCGGGGCCGCGCGGAATGATGGTGCTGACGACCAGCGAATGCGGATACCACTCAACCATGAGGTTGGGGAAGTAGGTGAGCCAGATTGCGCCGTGGCCCGGCGCGTTACCTTCACCATAGCGCAGCACCTCGTCGTGCCACCTGCGATAGACGCCGCTCCCGGGGCGGGCGAGCGCGTTCTTGATTCCGCACCGCTGCACGCTGTACCACTTGCCGAATTGCCAATCGAGATCCGATACGTTGACAAAGTTCCCGAGGCCCGGATGAAACGGCTCGACGTGGTAATCCTCGAGATAGACCTCGATGAAGGTTTTCCAGTTGCACGCGTATTCGTCGGTCTCCACCCGGTCAAACATGAATCCCGAAAAATCAAGTTGATGCGCAAGGCCAAGCGTGACGAGATCGAGACCGACGTCGCGGCGCCCCGCGAACAGCAGCCCGTTCCAGCGGGTGAGTGGCGACCTAGCAAGGTCGAGGCAGGGATTACCGGGAAAATGCGGTGCGCCGAGAAGCTTGCCGCCCAGGTCGTACGTCCAGCGATGGAGCGGGCAGACGATATTCCGCACCGTGCCACGCCCTTTAAGGATGATCGCCTGCCGGTGGCGGCAGACGTTCGACAACAGCTCGACGCCCTGATCGCTGTGGACCAGCGCTTTGGAATGAGCGAGCCAGTCGAGCGTCTGATAATCGCCGACGTTGGGCACCATCAGCTCGTGTCCGATGTAGCCCGGACCCGCGTCGAACAGCAGCCGCTTTTCGAGTTCGTAGAGCCGGGGATCGAAATACCAGTGGACAGGAAGCTGCGGGGAAGCGCGGATTACAGACAGCGTGGAAAGATCTGACATGCAGTGAAAAGTACGCTCTCGTTAATGTGGCGGGCGTCGGCGCTGCGATGGCATGGATTACATAAGCCCCTGAAAAGGAGCGCTATTCTTCCCGAACCGTGTGAAAAAGGCAATCGATTTCTGCGCGGCGGCATCGCGGCCGCTGCAGCTGCGGGGGCTAACTGCCGGTTTCTGCGGCAGTATCCAAATAAGGCGCGGGTACCCTATC
>DATFGD010000408.1:0-2663 GCA_035249725.1 Burkholderiales bacterium | reverse complement strand
ATCCGGTTTCTTGTTGAGGCCTCTCTTGATCGCTTCCTGCGCGATGACTTCCTGGTTGATGAGTGCATCCCTCACGTTATTGCGCAGCTCCGGCGTGTCGGGCTGCCCCTGCGCGATGCGGCTTTTCACCCCGGCATCGATTCGCGACTGCGGTATTTCCTTGCCGTTCACTTTGACGCCCTGCGCACCGGACGCTGGAGCGACGAGGGCGCCCAGCGCGATCGCGACGGCAACCTGTTGGAGTTTATTGAGCCTCATATATCATCATCCTTTCCGTAGAACCGATCATATTTCGTCGGGCGCATAGGCCCTGATGGCAAGCGCGTGGATCTCTTTGTGCATCATTGCGCCCAATGCCTCGTAAATCATGCGATGCCGGGCTTGCGCCGGCTTCCCCGAAAACCGGCGCGAGACGATGGTCAGCATGTAGTGCCCGCCGCCGCCTTTGGCCCCTTCGTGCCCGATGTGCTTGCCCGATTCATCGAAGACTTCGAGCGACTCCGGCTCCAGCACTGCGAGCCTGTGCTCGATCTCCCGCGCAATGGTGAGCTCGCTCACTCGCTTTGCTTGTCCTCGACGTACTTGCCGAGCAGCAGCGCCTGCAGCACGACGAACGCCAGCATGAGCCCCATGCCGCCGAAGAGTTTGAAGTTCACCCACGCGTCGGTGGAAAAATTGTACGCGACGAAAAGGTTGAGGACGCCCATCACCGCAAAGAATGCGATCCAACTCGCCTGAAGCCAATTCCACGCAGTCTCGGGAAGACTCATCTGCTTTTCCATCAGCGTCCGGATCAGGTTCTTCTTGAACACCAGCGCCGCAATGGCGAGCCCAGCGCCGAAGAGCCAGTAGAGGACAGTGGGCTTCCACTTGATGAAGGTCTCGTCTCTCAGCAGCAATGTGGCGCCGCCGAAGACCACGATCACGCCGAGACTCACCCACAGCATGGTGTCCACCTTCCGGTGACGCAGCCAGACCCAGCCGATCTGCACGAAAGTCGCGCCTATGGCGACCGCCGTGGCCACGTAGATGTCGTAAATCTTGAAGGCGACAAAAAACAGCAGAACCGGAAAAATGTCGAACAGGAACTTCATCTATCGGGAAAACCGCGGCGCGAACGTTTCGATGCGGGCCGGAACGGGAGCATGGTGAAAAATGCGGCATTATGGCCTTTTGACCGCGCCCCGTCCATCCATCCATCCGCGCGCAGCACTGTTGTGCTATTCCTTTTCGAATTGGAGCGACGCGGAGTTGATGCAATAGCGCTGGCCGGTGGGTTGGGGTCCGTCATCGAAGAGATGGCCAAGATGCGCGTCGCAGCGGCTGCACACCACTTCGGTACGGCGCATGAGCAGGCTCAGGTCCTCTTCGGTCGCGACGTTCTCTCGCGCCGACGGTTGCCAGAAGCTCGGCCAGCCCGTGCCCGAATCGAACTTGTGCTCGGAGCGAAACAATTCGGCCCCGCAGCACACGCAGCGGTACACTCCGCGCTCGTGATTGTCCCAATAACCGCCGCTGAAAGCGGGTTCCGTGCCTTTCCTGCGTGCGATGCGGAACTGGTCCGGTGTCAGCTTCTGCTTCCATTCCGCGTCGCTCTTGACCACTTTGTCCGCCATGTTTTCCTCCACGTCCGACTAGGACCCGGACGCTCCACGAAGTTCCAGCACCTTGCCGGGATTCAGGATGCCGTCAGGGTCGAGCGTGCGCTTGAGCGTCGTCATCAGGGCCAGTTCGACCGGACTCTTGTAGCGGACCATGTCGTCGAGCTTTGCAAGCCCGATGCCGTGTTCCGCGCTGAAACTTCCCTGATAGCGGTGCACGATGTCGTAAACGAGGCTCGTCACGTCGTTTGCCTCGCGCGCCGCCGCATCGCTGCGGTTGCGTCCCGGCACGAAGGCGTTGTAGTGCAGATTGCCGTCCCCGAGATGGCCGAAGCAGATGATGTTGGCGGCCGGAAAGCGCTCGAGGAGCGCAGCGCGTGCTTCGCGGATGAACGCGGGAATCTTGCTCACGGCAACTGCGATGTCGTGGCGATAGAGCATGCCTGCTTCGCCGCGCGCCGCCTCCGGTATGGTTTCGCGCAGTCGCCACAGCGCGCGCGATTGCGATTCGTTCTCTCCCACGACGGCATCCGATACGAGTTTCTCGTTCAACGCGGATTCGAGCGCGCGCTCCAATTCACCGCGCAGCGCATCGCCGGTGCGCGAATCGCTCAACTCGGCGAGCACGTACCACGCATGTGGCTGGGACAACGGATCACGCGTGCCGGGAATATGGCGCAAGACGAGGTCGAGGCAGTTGCGCGAGACCAGCTCGAACGCGGTGATGCGATCGCCGCAATGCCGCCGCAGCAAGGCGAGAAGCTGTAGCGCCGCTTCCGGATCGGCGACCGCGGCCCACGTCGTCGCCGTCGTCGCGGGCCGCGGAAAAAGTTTCAAGACGGCGGCGGTGATGATGCCGAGCGTACCTTCCGCGCCGATGAAGAGCTGCTTCAAGTCGTAGCCGGTGTTGTCCTTGCGCAGTCCGCGCAGCCCGTTCCAGATGCGGCCGTCCGGCAGCACCACTTCCAGCCCCAGCACCAGATCGCGGGTGTTGCCATAGCGCAGCACGTTCACGCCGCCCGCATTGGTGGAAAGATTGCCGCCGATCTGGCAGCTGCCCTC
>DATFGD010000407.1:0-12026 GCA_035249725.1 Burkholderiales bacterium | reverse complement strand
ATGGTCACGTGCGTGCCCTCGGTGTCTCGATACAGACGCGCGCTGAAGAAGGCAAGTGGACTGAAACCGGTCGTGGCGAGCTGCCTGCGCGTGCGGTACTGATCGCGGCGGGCACGCAGCCCAATACGGTGCTTGCCCGTGAAGATCCTGACGGTTTCAAGCTGGATGGACGCCACTTTCAGGCGGTGGACGAGACGGGCCAGCCGGTAGCAGTCGAGAAGGCGATTTCCAAACCGAAGGCGGTGCGCGTGCTGTTATCGCGACGCGACGATGGGCGCTGCATGAGTTACTTCCGCGACGTGCATCCGTCGTACTTCGGAAACGTCGTAAAAGCCATGGGCGGGGCGAAGCAGGGATATCCTGTGGTGAGCCGTATGCTGTCGAAAGTGCCGCCTGCAGCAGCGATGACCGATGAGGCGTTCATTGCTCGACTCAACGACGACTTGCGCGCAACCGTGCATCAGGTAGTACGGTTGACACCCATGATCGTCGAAGTGGTGGTGCGGGCGCCGCTCGCTGCGCGCCGCTTCCGCCCGGGCCAGTTCTACCGGCTGCAGAACTTCGAGACCTGGGGCGCGCGGACCGACAGTACGCGCCTGGCGATGGAAGGCCTCGCGCTCACGGGTGCATGGGTCGATCGCCAGCGGGGGCTCGTTTCGACGATCGTGCTGGAAATGGGTGGATCGAGCGATCTGTGCCTGCTGCTAAAGCCGGGCGACCCCGTGGTATTGATGGGACCCACCGGCACGCCCACTGCAATTCCTTCCGGCGAAACGGTGATACTCGCAGGCGGCGGCTTGGGCAATGCGGTGCTCTTTTCCATCGGGCAGGCGATGCGCGCGGCCGGCAACCGGGTGTTGTACTTCGCCGGCTACAAGCGCATGATCGACCGCTACAAGGTGTCCGAAATCGAGGCGGCCGCGGACGTCGTCGTATGGTGTTGCGACGAGGAGCCGGGATTCGTCCCGGACCGGCCACAGGACAAGACCCTCGTCGGCAACATCGTCCAGGCCATGCACGCGTATGCAAGCGGGGCGCTGGGCGAGCAGCCCATTCCATTCAGCGACGCCGAGCGTCTCGTTGCGATTGGATCAGACCGCATGATGGCGGCAGTGGCACAGGCGCGGCACGACGCGCTCAAGCCCTATCTCAAGCCTCATCACTTCGCCATCGGCTCGATCAATTCGCCAATGCAATGCATGATGAAGGAAATCTGCGCGCAGTGCCTGCAGCCGCACGTCGATCCGCAAACGGGGAAAACGACGTACGTGTTCTCATGTTTCAACCAGGATCAACCCCTCGACCGGGTGGACTGGAAGGCGCTCCACGCGCGACTTTCGCAGAACGCCGTGCAGGAAAAGCTCACCGCCGAGTGGATCGATCATTGCCTCGTCGCGCTCGGCGCGAGAGGCATGCAGCGCATCTGAAGCCGCATGCGACGCGGAATGCGATAGCGCGTCAATCGCGACCGATCTCGCGCAGCGCATCGCCGATCACGCCGACCAGTTCGTCGATTTGCTGTTCACTGATGATGAGCGGTGGCGACAGCGCGATGATGTCGCCGGTGGTGCGGATCAGTACACCCTTTTCGTAGCAACGCAGAAAAGTTCGAAACGCGCGCTCGGTGGGCTTGCCGGGCTTGGCTTCGAGTTCGATTCCCGCCACCAGTCCCATGTTGCGTATGTCGATCACATGCGGCATTTCGCGCAGCGAGTGCACCGCATTTTCGAAATAGGGTGCGAGGCGCTGGGCGCGTTCGAATAACCGCTCCTCCTCGAAGAGATCAAGGCTCGCCTCCGCGGCCGCAGTGGCAAGCGGATGGCCCGAGTACGTGTACCCATGAAAAAGCTCCACCGCGCCGGGTGGCGCAGCGCCGACCACAGCGTCGTAGATACCGCGCCGGACGACGACCGCGCCCATCGGCACCGTGCCATTGGTGAGCCCTTTCGCGATGGTGACCATATCCGGGACGACGCCCACTGCTTCGGCGGCGAAACACGCACCCAGACGCCCGAATCCGGTGATCACTTCGTCGAATATCAGCAGGATGCCGTGCCGGTCGCAGATGCTGCGCAGTCGCTCGAGATACCCCTTGGGCGGGATCAGCACACCCGTCGAGCCCGCCATCGGTTCAACGATCACCGCCGCAACGTTGGAAGCGTCATGCAGGGGAATGATGCGGTTCTCCAGCTCATCGGCGAGGTGCGCGCCCCACGCCGGCTGGCCGCGGCTGAAGGCGTTTTCCTGGGGATGATGGGTGTGCCCGAGATGGTCGACGCGTCCCAGCATATTGCCGAATGCCTTGCGGTTCGGGGGTATGCCCCCTACTGCCATGCCGCCGAAACCGGCGCCGTGATAGCCGCGCTCCCGGCCAATCAGCACCGTGCGCTGGCCTTCACCCCGCGCGCGGTGATACGCGAGCGCGATCTTGAGCGCGGTGTCCACGGCTTCCGATCCGGAATTGGCATAGAACACGTGGTCGAGGTCCCCGGGCGCGAGTTTGGCGACACGCCCGGCAACGCGGAAGGCACCCGGGTGCCCCATCTGAAACGCAGGGCTGTAGTCCATCGTCTCCACCTGCTTTTTTATCGCCTCGACGATCTTCGGACGGCAGTGCCCTGCATTGACGCACCATAAACCCGAAGTGCCGTCGAGCACGCGGCGGCCATCCTCGGTGACGTAATGCATGTCTTTGGCGGCAACGAACAAGCGAGGCGCAGCTTTGAATTGGCGGTTCGCGGTGAACGGCATCCAATAGGCGTCGAGGCCATAGTCCCGGGGATTCATGATGGAGATTCCTTGCAAGGGGGCGGATAACGGGATTCTGCCAGCACGGCGCCCTGCCGTCATCCCGCGCGCGGGCTGCGTGCTAACATTCCGCCCCGTAATGGCCCGACATATCGTATGCCTCACCTTCGACTTCGACGCACTTTCCGGATGGATCGCGCGGGGCATGACAACGCCCAGTCCACTGTCGCGCGGGGAATTCGGCCCGAATGTCGCACTCCCGCGTATTCTGCGGCTGCTGGCCCACTACGACGTTACAAGCAGCTGGTACATACCGGGCCACACGCTTGAAACCTATCCCGAAGCGTGTCGGAAAGTATTCGAGGGCGGGCACGAAATCGGCCACCATGGCTGGACCCACCGTCCGCCCGCCAGCCTGTCGCGCGAGCAGGAGGAAGCCGAACTCGTTCGCGCGAACGATGCGATCCGCAAGCTGACCGGTCGCACCGCGCGGGGTTATCGTTCGCCGTCCTGGGATCTTTCGCCGCACTCGGTCGGGCTGCTGCTCAAGCATGGTTTTTTGTACGACAGCAGCATGATGGGTGACGATTACACGCCGTATCGCGTGCGTGAGCCGGACCGGATCGAGCTCGAACGGCCCGCGGTATTCGGCCGGCCCACGCGCTTGATCGAGATGCCGGTGAGTTGGACGCTCGACGATTATCCACACTTCGAATTCTTGCGCACGCCGACCGCCATACTGCCCGGTCTCATGAACGCCGAAAGCGTGCTGGGTAACTGGATCGATGATTTCCTCTATCTCAGGGACCATTTGGATTGGGGCGTCATTACCTATACGTTTCATCCGTTTGTCATCGGACGCGGCCATCGCATGGTCGCGCTGGAAAAGCTGATCCACACGCTGAAGGAGACGGATGCAGTGTTCCTTACGCTGGAGCAGGCAGCCCTCGAATTTGCTGCGCGCGTCCCAGCGCCTTGACAGCGGGCCGTTCCGGCAGCGCGTGCGAGGGACACTCTCGTTGCGCATCGGGGGCGACCCGTGATTGCGCTGGAAAATGTTTCCAAACGCTATGGCTCGCAACTTGCGCTGGCGCCGACTAATCTTTCCTTTACGGATGAAAGCACCACGGCTCTGATCGGCCCCAGCGGGTGCGGAAAGTCGACGTTGCTGAGACTGGTGGTCGGTCTGATCGAGCCCAGCGCGGGACGGGTGGTGGTCCAGGGCGAGACGCTGCGCCGGGATAACGCCAATCGCCTGCGACACGGCATGGGCTATGTGATCCAGGAAGGCGGATTGTTTCCGCATCTCACCGCGCGCGACAACGTTACGCTGCTTGCGCGCCACCTTGGACGGGACCCACAGCGGATCGCCGATCGCGTGGCCCAACTCGCCGATCTGATGCGATTGCCGTTCGACGTGCTGGAACGCTTCCCGGGCAGTCTGTCCGGTGGTCAACGCCAGCGCGTAAGCCTCATGCGCGCACTCATGCTCGATCCGCGGATCCTGCTCCTCGACGAACCCCTTGGCGCGCTCGATCCGATTACCCGCTTCGAGCTGCAGGAGGAACTGAAGCGCATCTTTTCCGAATTGCGCAGAACGGTGATACTGGTCACTCACGACATGGTGGAGGCGGCGCATCTCGCTGATACCCTCGCCATAATGCGCGGCGGTGCGGTGCTTCAACGGGGCGCGCTACGCGAGTTGCTGAATCAGCCCGCCAACGACTATGTTCGCGAGTTCGTTCGCGCGCAACGCCGCGCTCTGCCGGGCGAACTGCCATGATCCGCCTTCTGCTGGCGTTGATCCTCGCCACTTCCGCACTGTGTACGGCGCAGGAACGCATTAACGTCGGGTCAAAGCGCTTCACCGAGTCGTACATACTCGGTGAAATCATCGCGCAAACCGTGCGCAATGCCGGGGAAGCGGGGGCTGTACACCATCAGGGCCTGGGCAACACAGCTATCCTCTTCGCCGCGCTGAAAAGCGGATCAATCGACGTTTATCCCGAGTACACCGGAACAATCGCTTTCGAACTGCTGCGGCAGACCGCACCCTTAACGATCGAAGAGCTCAATCGCGAACTCGCCCCTCATGGACTGGCTGTCGCTGTGCCTCTCGGCTTCAACAATTCTTATGGACTGGCCATGCGTGAATCGCGCGCTGCCGAACTCGGCATCACGGCTGTTTCCCACCTGGCCCGGCATCCGGAATTGCGCCTTGGACTGTCGCAGGAGTTTCTTAATCGCAAAGACGGATGGCCTGCCCTGAGCCGCGCGTATGACCTGCCGTTCAGCCCGCGCGGGCTCGATCACGGACTCGCATACGATGCGTTGAGCGCCGGGCGGCTCGATGTGATCGACGTCTATACCACGGACGCCAAACTCGAACGCTATCGCCTGCGGGTCCTGGTCGACGACCGCAAGTTTTTTCCGGCTTACGATGCGGTACTGTTCTATCGCCGCGATCTTCCGGACCGGTTTCCCGGATCATGGGCCGCGCTGCGAACCCTCGAACGCCGCATCACCGGTCCGCACATGATTGCCATGAACGCGCAGGCAGAACTGTCGAACATCCCGTTCTCCGAAGTCGCACGGAAATTCGTGGAGGGACGCGTCATCGAGAGCACCGCCTTCGCTGCTTCGTCCCGCTCCTTTCTGACGTTGCTGTTTGGACCGGACTTCCTGCGCTTGACCGGAGAGCACCTGCTGCTCGTGATGGCTTCGCTCATGTTGAGTGCGGCGGCAGGGGTGCCCTTGGGGATCTGGGCGGCACGATCCACGCGGGCCGGTTACTGGATCCTTGCGGTGACCGGTATAGCGCAGACCATCCCTACACTCGCGCTGCTGGCTATTCTGATCACTCTCACCGGCACTATCGGCGTCGCCCCGGCGCTCATCGCGCTTTTCCTTTACGGCTTGTTGCCGATCGTGCGCAACACGCTGAGCGGCTTGGCGGATATCGCGACGCCGCTCAAGGAATCGGCGCTCGCGCTCGGACTTTCCGATTGGGCACGGCTGAGGGATGTCGAGCTGCCCCTGGCTGCGCGCTCCATTCTCGCCGGCATCCAGACTTCTGCCGTGATTAACGTCGGGACGGCGACGATAGCGGCGCTTATCGGCGCCGGGGGATATGGAGACCGAATCGTCGCAGGGCTCGCGGTACACGACAACGCCATGCTCCTTGCGGGCGCCATACCGGCGGCATTGCTTGCCCTACTGATTCAGTCAAGTTTTAACGGGCTGGACCGATGGCTCATCCCGCGCGGGCTACAGGGGGAGCGCCATAACCCGATCGAGGCGCGGGTCGGGTGAGCGAAGCCACTCGCGACACGGGGCGGCGGGATGCGCCAGACAGCTGATACCCCATGTTGGGAAGTGAACTAATTTAGCGCAATCGAGTCAGTGGATTAACGATCGAGTTCGCGTTTCGTCAGACCGCCCCGGGCGGGTATACTGTGCCATTATTATCCAGCCGGTAAAGCCGCTCGACTTGGATAAAAACTTCAACGTCAGGGACGGGTTTGATGAGCGATCGCGAAGTCGATCAGCAGCTGGTCGAGCGCGCGCAGCGCGGCGACAAACAGGCGTTCGAGCTGCTGGTCAGCAAGTACCAGCGCAAGCTTGCTCGGTTGTTGTCGCGCTTCATCAGGGATGCGACCGAAGTGGAAGATGTAACGCAGGAGGCCTTCATCAAGGCATACCGGGCGTTGCCGACCTTCCGCGGGGACAGCGCGTTTTATACCTGGTTGTATCGGATCGGGATCAACACCGCGAAGAATTACCTCGTGGCGATGGGGCGGCGCGCGCCGACCACCACGGACTTCGATAGCGACGAAGCGGAGAACTTCGAAGACGGCGATCAACTACGGGACCTCAATACGCCGGAGAACGAGCTGATGAGCCGGCAGGTCGCCGAAACGGTGAACCAAACGCTGGAGGAATTGCCAGAAGAGCTACGAACAGCGATTACATTGCGTGAGATCGAGGGCCTGAGCTACGAAGACATCGCGAGCATCATGAATTGCCCGATCGGCACCGTGCGATCGCGGATCTTCAGGGCGCGCGAGGCAATCGCCGACAAACTGAGACCGCTGCTCGGGACGCGCAAAGACAGGAGATGGTAGATGGACAAGATATCCGCATTGATGGATGGCGAGCTTGACGAGCCTCAAGCGCGGCAGGCATACGCCCGGCTGCGGCAGAACGGTGAGCTGCGTCAAATCTGGGATACGTTTCACGTGATCGGAGATGCCCTGCGCGGTGAGCGGCTGCTGCTGACCGACGTCGCAGGTGTGTTGTCAAAACGGCTGGCGGAGGAACCCACGGTGCTCGCGCCGCAGCGCGGTGCGCGCAAGGTCACCACCTATGTGCTGTCCGCTGCCGCGTCCCTCGCGGCCGTCGCGCTGGTGAGTTGGGTGGCGTGGTCACCGCAGTCGGCCCCCGTCCCACGCGAGGACGTGGCCGGAGTGCGGCCCCCGGTCATCCTTCCGGCCCCCATTGCGCCACCAGTTGCGGTGACGCCTGTGGTGAGCGTTCCCGATGAAGGTCGGCGTAACGAGTATCTCCTGGCACACCAGGGCTTTTCTCCCAGCACGGCGATCCAGGGCGTCGCGCCCTACATCCGCAGCGTCTCCGCGCGGCACCCATTCAAAGACCGTTGATCGCCGTATGAAAGCCGTCTGGCCGGTCGTTATCCTGAGTTTATCGGCCGCCAACTTCGCTGTTGCCGACAGCGCCGATTCCCGGGACGGTGTCGCATGGCTGGGCAAGATGGCGGTGGCGTCCAACCAGCTCAACTATTCGGGCACTTTTGTATACCAGCACGGCGGTCAATCCGAGACCTCACGCATTGCCCACTTCGTAAACCCGGCCGGTGGGGTGTTCGAGAAGCTGGAGACGCTGGACGGACCGGTTCGCGAGGTGGTGCGCAGCAACGACCAGGTGACCTGTTATCTGCCCGGTGCCAAGACGGTGCTGATCGAGCAGCGAAATGCCCGCTTGCTGCCGGCCCTGCTGCCGGAGAATCTGAGCGGCATTACGGAAAGCTACGTGGTGCGGGTAGGCGGTCGCGACCGGGTCGCGGGGCACGAGTGCCAGGTCATCGCGCTCGAGCCGCGTGACAATCTGCGCTATGGCCGTCAGTTCTGTCTCGAGGCACGGTCGGGTTTGCCGCTCCGCGTGAGGACGTTCAATGAGAAGAACGATTCCGTGGAGTCTTTCGCGTTTACCCAACTGAGGGTTGGCGGACGGTTCGACCGCGACAAGGTCAAGTCGCGCTACGCGTCGAGAAGCCGGAACTGGCGCGTCGACCGGTCAGCCCTCAATATCACCGAAAAGGCGGTTGAAACGGGCTGGGTCGTGAACAATCGGCCGGCCGGTTTCAAGAAGCTGATGGAAGTGAAACGCTCGATAGCGGGCCGGACCGAACCGGTGGCGCAGATCGTGTTTTCAGACGGGCTGGCGGCGATATCCGTGTTCATCGAGCCCATGCCGAAGGAAAGATCGGCCGAGACCACCTTGTCCCATCAGGGGGCTGTGAATATCTACACCCGCTCTTACGCCGACCGCATGGTGACCGTGCTGGGGGAGGCGCCGGCGGCCACTGTCATGCAGATCGCCAATTCACTGGAGTTGAGGACCAGCGCCGCCGCCAAGTAGCGGGTGATAAACCCGATTCCGCTTTCGCAATAATAAAATCCGTATAACAACATTCAACAGGCTTGTCGCATGCTGAAACGCTTTCTTCTTGCATTGTGTCTTCTTGCACCCTTGGCAACGGGTGCGCAGCTTCCCGACTTCACAGACCTCGTCGAAAGGCAGGGGACGACGGTCGTGAATATCAGCACCACCCAATCTGCGCGAAACGCGCTCGCGATTCCCAACGTGCCGGAAGACGATCCCTTTTACGAGTTCTTTCGCCGCTTTATACCCAGTCCCGGCCCCCGGGAATTCCAGTCGCAGTCGCTGGGCTCCGGTTTCGTGATCAGCAACGACGGCTACATCCTGACCAACGCACACGTCGTCGACGCGGCGGAGGAGATCACGGTCAAGCTCAACGATAAGCGTGAGTTCAAGGCGAAGGTTATCGGGGCGGACCGCCGGACCGATATTGCGCTGCTGAAAATCGACGCCTCGGGGCTGCAGGCCGTGCGCTTCGGCGATCCAGGACGGCTCAAGGTCGGCGAATGGGTCGTCGCCATCGGGTCTCCCTTCGGTTTTGAGAATACCGTCACGGCGGGTATCGTGAGCGCGAAGGGGCGTTCTCTTCCACAGGAAAACTTTGTGCCCTTCATCCAGACCGATGTGGCGGTCAATCCGGGAAATTCCGGCGGGCCGCTTTTCAATTTGAGGGGAGAGGTGGTCGGAATCAATTCGCAGATTTACAGCAGGACCGGTGGATTTATGGGACTCTCTTTCGCGATCCCGATCGATGTCGCGAACGATATCGTGCAGCAGCTCCGTAGCGTCGGAAAAGTCACGCGCGGCCGCATTGGCGTGGTGATCCAGCCGATCACCAAGGAACTGGCCGAGTCGTTCGGCCTCGCGAAACCTATGGGTGCGCTCGTCAATTCAGTGGAAAAGGGCGGCCCTGCGGACAAGGCGGGCATCGAATCGGGTGACGTCATACTGAGATTCGATGGCAAGCCCGTCGCCTCATCCGAAGACCTGCCGCGCATCGTCGGCGCCACGCGACCCGGCACCAAGGTCGGCGTCCAGCTTTGGCGCAACAAGACAGCCCGTGAGGTGCAGGTCACCATTGCCGAGCTTCAGGACGATCGCGCCTCGCGCCCGTCGCGGCGCGGCGGCAAGCCGCCCGCTACCAGCCAGTATGGGCTGGCGCTTTCGGATCTAAGCGATGCGCAGCGCAAGGAGCTCAAGGTGGAGGGGGGCGTGCTCGTCGAAAACGCGCAGGGTGCCGCAGCGCGCGCGGGCATCCGTCGTGGCGACGTCATCCTCGCTGTCAATAACCAGGATCTGAAGTCCGTGGAGCACTTCAAGGAGATCATGAGCCAGGCCGAAAAGGGCCGCATCGTGGCGCTGCTGGTCCGCCGCGGCACGAATTCGCTTTATATTCCGTTTCGTGTGGATGGCAACTGAAGCGGTGCCGCGGCTCACGCTCTATAGCCGCGAGGGCTGCCATCTGTGCAGCGACATGCACGCCGCGTTGCACGCGCTTCGGCGCACGCACGTCTTCGATTGCGAGATCGTGGACGTTGATGCCAGCGCCGAGCTCAACCAACGGTACGGGGACAGGGTCCCGGTACTTGCATGCGGTGCGCAAGAACTTTGCCACGCCCGCCTCGATGCCGCTGCCGTTACTGCGTTTCTGCAACAATTCCGATAAAATACAGCTGCTTTAACAGCGACAAGGGCGCTCGACGGCGCCCTTTTCTATGCAGCATATCCGCAACTTCTCGATCATCGCTCACATCGATCACGGCAAGTCGACACTGGCGGACCGTTTCATCCACCTGTGCGGCGGCCTGTCGGACCGTGAAATGGAGAGCCAGGTCCTCGATTCAATGGAGCTCGAACGCGAGCGCGGCATTACGATCAAGGCGCAGACCGCCGCGCTGTCGTATCAGGCACGCGACGGGCAAACCTACGCGCTCAACCTGATCGACACGCCGGGCCACGTCGATTTTTCCTACGAGGTATCGCGCTCGCTCGCGGCGTGCGAAGGGGCGTTGCTCGTCGTCGATGCCTCGCAGGGGGTGGAGGCGCAGACGGTGGCCAACTGCTACACGGCCACTGAACAGGGCGTCGAGGTGGTGCCGGTGCTGAACAAGATGGATCTGCCGCAGGCGGATCCGGAGCGGGTCATAACCGAAATCGAGGACATTATCGGTATTCCCGCGAAAGACGCGCTCAAGGTGAGCGCCAAGACCGGGGAGGGCGTTACCGACATCCTGGAGGCAGTCATCGCCCGCATACCGTCTCCCAAGGGCGACCCGGACAAGCCGCTGAAGGCGCTCATCATCGACTCCTGGTTCGACAACTACGTTGGGGTGGTGATGCTGGTGCGCGTGGTGGACGGCGAGCTGCGCCCCAAGGACCGCATTTTGCTCATGTCCACGGCCGCGAGCTATGTCTGCGAACAGGTGGGCGTGTTCACGCCCAAGTCGCGGGCCCGGGACAGGCTCGGCGCAGGCGAGGTCGGCTTCGTCATTGCGGGGATCAAGGAGCTGCAGGCCGCGCGCGTGGGCGACACGCTGACTCTCGTCGGCAGTCCGGCCACCGAACCGCTACCCGGATTCAAGGAGATCAAGCCGCAGGTCTTCGCCGGACTCTATCCGGTCGACGCCAACGAGTACGGCGCTTTGCGTGATGCGCTGGAAAAACTGCATCTCAACGATGCCTCGCTCAGGTACGAACCCGAGTCGTCGCAGGCGCTCGGATTCGGTTTTCGCTGCGGTTTTCTGGGGCTGCTGCATCTGGACATCGTGCAGGAGCGCCTCGAGCGCGAATACAACATGGCGCTCATCACCACCGCTCCGACGGTGGTGTACCAGGTTGCACTGCGCGATGGCTCCGTGATCGAAATTGAAAATCCGTCCAAGCTGCCCGATGCCACGCTCATCGACGAAATCCGGGAGCCGGTAATCACGGCATCGATACTCGTGCCGCAGGATTACGTGGGAGCCGTCATCACACTGAGTAACCAGAAGCGCGGGATCCAGCGCAACATGCAGTATCTCGGGCGCCAGGTCATGCTCACCTACGAACTGCCGCTCAACGAGGTGGTGATGGACTTCTTCGACCGCCTCAAGTCCGTTTCCCGCGGCTATGCCTCGCTCGACTACGATTTCCTCGAGTATCGAGCGGGCGAACTGGTCAAGCTGGACATCCTGATCAACGGAGATCGGGTCGATGCGCTTTCGCTGATCGTCCATCGCGAGAATGTGCAATACCGGGGGCGCGAGCTGGCGGCCAAAATGCGGGAGTTGATTCCGCGCCAGATGTTTGACGTCGCAGTACAGGCCGCGATCGGATCGCACATTATCGCGCGCGAGACGGTGAAGGCGCTGCGCAAGAATGTCCTGGCGAAATGCTACGGCGGCGACATTACGCGGAAGAAGAAGTTGCTCGAGAAACAAAAGGCGGGTAAGAAACGCATGAAGCAGATTGGGAGCGTCGAAATTCCGCAGGAGGCCTTCCTGGCGATCTTACAGGTGGAGAAATAACTCAGAGCGAGCCGCGTGCAGCGCGGACCACGGATTCGAGAACCGGGTGGCATTTGCGCTTCAGCGCGGCGGCGGTAAGGAAAAGGATAAGAA
>DATFGD010000406.1:0-3070 GCA_035249725.1 Burkholderiales bacterium | reverse complement strand
AAAGCGGGCGTGGCTCCAAGCTCGATGTGGCGATGACCGATAATCTGCTCGCCTTCATGTACTGGGCGCTGGGCGACGGCCTCGCGGCCGATCGCTGGCCGGAGCCGGGCAGCGCGCTCGTCACCGGCGGCAGCCCACGCTATCAGATCTATCGCACGCGCGACGATCGCTTCGTTGCCGCAGCGCCGCTCGAGGCGAAGTTCTGGCAGAATTTCTGCGAGGCGATCGGTCTTCCGCCGGACGCGCGGGACGACGCAGTAAATCCGGCTGCAACCCGCGATGCAGTGGCGCGGTGCATACGACGCCGCACGGCCGACGAGTGGCGAGCGATTTTCGCCGGCAAGGACGTGTGCTGCAGCATCGTCACGTCGCTCCGGGATGCGCTCGCCGACCCACAGATCGTGGCGCGCCAATTGGTCGATCGCCAGGTCAAGGCTGACGGGCAGATCGTTCCCGCGTTGCCGGTGCCGATTGCCGAAATTTTTCGCGCCGACAGGCGCAGTGCGGAGTATCCGGCGCTTGGGGAAGCGAATGGCTTCCTGGATCCACCCCCTCACCCTAACCCGGCCCCCTCGCGTGCTGAGCAGGCTCTCCCCCACGGTCGGGGGAGAGGAAAGGCCTCGTAATCTCGTCATGCGCGCGCTGGTGATACATGAACATGGGCCGATCGAGACTCTCAAGCTCGAATCGTTTCCCGAACCGCGCCCGGGGCCGGATGATGTACTGATCGACGTCCATGCGAGCAGCGTCAACTTTCCCGATCTGCTGGTGATCGGCGGAACTTATCAGAAGCTGCCGCCGGCGCCGTTCGTGCCCGGCAAGGATCTCGCGGGGACGGTTGCTGCGACCGGCGCCAACGTTAAGCGATTCAAACCGGGTGACCGCGTGATGGCGCAGGTCGAATACGGGGCTTACGCCGAGAAAGCGACCGCACCGGCCGGCAACTGTTATCGCATGCCCGGGAGCATGACCTACGTCGAAGGCGCGGCGATGGGACTCGTCTATCTCACGGCGCATCTCGCGCTGGTGGAGCGCGCCGCCGTGAAGCCTGGCGAAGTGGTCCTTGTGACGGGTGCCGCCGGCGGCGTCGGTCTCGCGACCGTGCAGCTCGCCAAAGCGCTCGGGGCACGCGTCATCGCCGCAGTGAGCAGCGAAGAGAAGGGGGCGGTTGCGCGGGCGGGCGGCGCAGAGCACCTCGTGTACACCGAAATGCGAGATCTGCGCGAAAACATGCGCCAGCAGATTTACCAGGCGATCGGCAAGCGAGGCGTCGACGTGGTCATCGATTCGGTGGGCGGCGACGTGTTCGATGCCAGTCTGCGCGCGCTCGCCTGGTGCGGCCGGCTCGTAGTTGTCGGGTTTGCCGCCGGCCGCATACCGGACATCAAGGCGGGCTATCTGCTCGTAAAAAACATTTCGGTCATCGGGTTGCAGGCGAGCGACTACCGCGACCGCGAACCGGATAAAGTACAACGCGTCCAGCAGGCGCTTTTTGCTCAGTATGAGCAAGGGCTGATCAAGCCGCACGTGATGGCGACGTTTTCGCTCGCACAGTTTCGCGAAGCGCTTGCGACCGTGCGCGACCGCAAGGTTCTGGGCAAGGTGGTACTGATGATCCGCGAATGACGAGGAGCGCACCATGGCAACGGTCCTGCCCTTCAAGTCCGAGCCGTCGGATTTAGTCGCCGATGGCGCAAGTCTCCGCTTGTGCGAAGCGATATCGCGATGGCGCTACGAGGATCTCCCGCGCGAAGTGATCGCAGCGCTCAAGCTGCTGTTACTGGACGCACTGGGTGTGATCGGCGGTGCTGCGCAGGCACCCGGCATCGCTGAATTGAATCGACGCCTCGCCCGCTGGGAAAGCACCGGCTCGGCAAGCGGGCTCATCGGAAGGCGTCGTTACACACCGCCTTCGGCCGCAATGGCGAACGGCGCGGCATGCCACGCGCTCGATTTCGACGATCAGCACGATCCGGCGCGCGTGCATACGAATTGCGTGACGCTGCCCACGTTGCTCGCCGCTGCAGAGGATGCGAGCCCGATTTCGGGGCGCGACTTTCTGCTGGCCTACGCGGTGAGTGCAGAGCTGCACGCGCGGCTGGGACTCGCCTGTTACAACAGCCTGGGCAAAGGCTGGCACCCGACGATGATCTTCGGCACGGTGAGCGCGAGCCTCGGCGCGGGACGCCTGCTGGAGCTCGAGCCGGATAAGCTCAATGACGCGCTCGGCCTCGCCTTCCACCAGGCGAGCGGCTCGGCGCAAAGCATGCGCGACGGCGTGCTTTCGAAACGACTCGGCCCGGGATTTGCAGCGCGGGCCGCCGTGTTGAGCGCCTTCCTCGCCGCCGACGGACTGACCGGAACGCGCCGCACGCTCGAAGGTAACGCCGGGCTCTTTGCGCTCTACGAGCGTAGCGAGGTCAAGCCTGAGATCCTGTTCGATGGGCTCGGCGCGAACTGGCGCATTCCGGAGTACAGCTTCAAGCCTTACCCGTGCTGCCGCTGCAATCACACCGCCATCGGGCTCGGCATCGAGCTGCATGAAGGGGGCATCCGTCCCGACGCCGTGCAGTCGGTCGACATCGGATTAGGCAACACCAATTGGCTTACGGTAGGCGAGCCGTACGATGCGGGCCGCGACTCCGTGGTGCACGCGCAGTTCAATATTTCATACAGTTTCGCGCGCGCACTGACTGATGGCCGGGTCGATCTGCGCAGTTATCAAAAGCCGGCGATAACCGATCCGGCAATCGCCGGCCTCGCTGGACGCATCAAAGTCGTGTCCGACCCGTCGATCGATCCAACCGCAATCGAGCCTGCGCGCGTGCGTCTGATGCTGCGCGATGGGCGCAGCATAGCGCGCGCGGCGGACACCATCAAAGGCAGCCCCCAGGCACCGATGTCGGAAAAAGAACTGACGGAAAAATTCCGCGCCTGCCTCCAATTTGGTGTCGGAGCATCGCGCGCGCAAAGCGACCGCCTCGTGGAGGTCATCGCGAGGCTCGAAGCAAGCACCGATGCGGCGCGCGACATCGTCGCCGCGTTCCCCGTGGCATAGCGTCACCACCCC
>DATFGD010000405.1:0-3616 GCA_035249725.1 Burkholderiales bacterium | reverse complement strand
AGAAGTCCTCGAAGCTGCCGAAGATGACGCGCTTTTCCAGAGCCTCGAGCAGCGTGAGAAATTCACGGATCGACACCGGAACCCCGCCCGCCTTGAGCTTGAGAAAGAACTCGATAAGCATGGACTAGACCGCAACTCTCTTCAGAAACAAAGGCATAATTCCAAGTCTGTCTGTACCGCCGGCGGTTACAAGCGGTTACACTTTATGACAGATTTTTAGACCGCTTTGCCGGATGATGGCCTCCATGCGGGTTCAAAACCCGATACCGAACAAAAGGAGGTATGCCATGCGTAAGCGTCTAGCCCTGATTGCAACCGGTGCGGTACTCGCGGCAGCGAGCGGAACGGCGCTTGCCCGCGGTGACATCAGCTTCGGCATTTCGATCGGCGTGCCGGTTGCACCGGCCCCGGTCTATGTGGCGCCGCCGCCCGTCGTGTATTACCCGCCTGCGCCCCGTGTCTACTATGAGCCAGCGCGGGTTTATTACGCGCCCGCCTACTATTCCGCTCCGGTAGTGGTGAAATACAAGCACGGGCACGGGCATAAACGCCACGGGCATCATCACCGCCACTGGTAATTCGGGAGCACAGCCCTCGCCCACCAGAAAGCGCGCCACGGCGCGCTTTCTTTTTGGTACCCGCCTGCAGTTTTGGGCACAGACCGAGACGGCGTCTGTTCCCGGTTGTGGCGCATCACGATTTTCTCCGCGACATGAAGACGAGCCGCTCGAAGAGGTGGACATCCTGCTCGTTCTTGAGCAGCGCCCCGTGCAGCGGCGGAATGATCTTGTGGCTGTCCTGGCTGTGGAGCGTTTCGGGCGAAATGTCTTCGGCCATCAGGAGCTTGAGCCAATCGAGCAGTTCGGAGGTAGACGGCTTCTTCTTCAATCCCGGCACTTCGCGAATCTCGAAAAACGCTTCGAGCGCGGCACGCAGCAATTGTTTCTTGATGTCGGGGAAGTGTACCCGGACGATCTTCTCCATCGTCTCGTGATCGGGGAAGCGGATGTAGTGAAAGAAGCAACGCCGCAGGAAGGCATCGGGCAGCTCTTTTTCGTTGTTGCTCGTGATGACGACCAGCGGCCGGTGCTTCGCCTGAACCAGCTCGCGTGTTTCATAAACGTAAAACTCCATGCGATCGAGTTCCCGCAGCAAGTCGTTGGGAAATTCGATATCTGCCTTGTCCACTTCGTCGATCAAGAGCACCGCCGGTGCGTCAGCAGTGAATGCGGCCCAAAGCATCCCGTGCACGATGTAATTGCGGATGTCGTGCACCTTGGGATCGCCCAGTTGCGAATCGCGCAAACGCGAGACCGCATCGTATTCGTAGAGCCCGTGTTGCGCCTTGGTGGTGGATTTGATGTGCCATTCGAAAAGCGGGCGCTCGAGCGCCTTCGCAACTTCCAGTGCGAGCATGGTCTTGCCCGTTCCCGGCTCGCCCTTGATCAGAAGCGGCCGTTCGAGCGTGACAGCGGCGTTGACCGCCATCATGAGGTCATCGGTCGCGACGTAGGTTTCGGTCCCGGTAAATCGGCTCATGTCTCTCCTCGAGCGTTCAAATCACGGCGCGACGTCGGTCTTGCGGTCGATGTCGTAGAGCACCCCGGGGTCCGTGCTTTCGATGAGCCGGAGCGACGCTTGATGCTTTTCCAGTAGGGCGCGCGCGCCCTCATCGCCATCGAGCGCAGTCAGCTCGCTGCCGAGCGCCGCGCTGAAACCGACCGGGTGGCCGCGCTGCTCGCCGTATCGCGGCGCCGCGATCCGCGCGCCCTCTTCGAGCGCCGTCGCAACCGCGCGGATCGTGTCCGGTGCAACCTTCGGCATATCGGCAAGCGCAACCACCCATCCATCCGCACCGCGTTCGCTCCGGATCGCATGAGCGAGCGTCGAGCCCATCCCGCGCGCGGCGGTGGGACAAACGGTGACGAAGCAGCCTTCCTGCTCCAGCATGTCGGCCAGGGGAAAATCGCCGGGACGCACCACCGCAGTGACGTCCAGGCCCGCAGCGAACAGATTGCGCGCGGCGTGAGCGGCGATTGCGACGCCGTCAGCCAGCGGATACAGCAGCTTGTCTCCGCCGAAGCGTGAGCCGGTGCCTGCCGCGAGCAGGATGCCGACGATGTTTTTTTTCGCTTGCGCCATCGCAGACGCATTATAACGGGGCACCGCCGGCGGGTCGCTCGCGACTTATAATGAGCTCCCCGCCACACTGCTGCAGACCACCATGCCGAAATTCTGTGCGAATCTCACGCTGCTGTGGAACGAAGTCGATTTCCTCGACCGCTTTGCGCTTGCCGCGCGCGCCGGCTTCACCGGCGTCGAATACCTGTTCCCCTACGATCACGACGCTCGCCGGCTCGCCGAAAAGCTCGCGCGCTATCGTCTCACGCAGGTCTTGCATAACCTGCCCGCGGGAAAATGGGCGCAGGGCGAGCGCGGCATCGCCTGCCACCCGGACCGCGTCGGCGAATTTCAGGACGGCGTCGGCAAGGCGATCGAATACGCCATGACGCTGGGGTGCACACAGCTCAACTGTCTGGCCGGCATTACGCCCTCCGGTGTCCCCGAGGAGAAGATACGCGCAACATTCGTATCCAACCTCAAGTTTGCGGCAGACAAGCTCAAGCGTGTCGGCATCAAACTTCTGATCGAGCCCATCAATACGCGCGATTTTCCCGGCTTCTATCTCAACCGCTCGCGCCAGGCGCTCGAGATCATGCGGGAAGTCGGCTCGGACAATCTCTTTCTGCAATACGACATCTACCACATGCAGATCATGGAGGGCGATCTCGCGACCACGATCGAAAAGAATTTGGGTTTGATTCCGCACGTACAGCTTGCCGACAACCCCGGACGCCATGAACCGGGCACGGGGGAAATTAACTTCCCGTTCCTGTTCGGCCACCTCGACCATTTGGGGTATCACGGCTGGATAGGGTGCGAATATCGCCCCCGGACCACAACGGACGCAGGATTGGGCTGGATCAGACCTTACCTACAAATCGTCTGAACCGAGTGCATCCGGCTTGACTTGGATTCCCGGGGAGCGACACAATCCGGTCGAAATCCGCATTCATAATCTGCAACCGCTCACTATGGAGGAGCCATGAAAACAACCCGCATCGCAGCCGCACTCGGGATAGCGCTCGCAACCGTCGTCTCCGTACCTGCAGGCGCACAGCAGCTCAAGATGATGACCGGTCCCCAGGGGGGTTCGTGGTATCCCCTTGGCGGCGCGATCCAGAACATCATCGAGAAGAACGTTCCCGGCACCGGTGTGCAGGTGCTGCCGGGCGCCGGCATTTCGAACGTGCTGGGCGTCCAGACCGGAAAGGCGGAACTCGGCTTCGGTAATGCCGGATCATCGGTGGACGGCGTGAATGGCGTTGAACCCTTCAAGCAAAAGACCGCTAACGTTTGCCATATCGGCACGCTTTATTTTCAGTACTTTCACGCCGTGGTCCTCGTTGACGCCGGCGTGAAGAGCGGCGCCGATCTGAAGGGCAAGGCGCTCACGACCCAGCAAAAGGGAAATACGGGCGAGCAGATGACGCGCGACCTGCTCAAGGTATATGGGCTCGACTACAGCAAGATGTCCAAGGTCAACTTCGGCTCG
>DATFGD010000404.1:0-4773 GCA_035249725.1 Burkholderiales bacterium | reverse complement strand
ATCATCTCGCCTGAACGCATATCGGGAAGCCCTTCACTCGCCACCACGCAATCGAAACGCTGCCTGGCCATACAATGCAGCGCGTCCTTCGCATTTTTCGCTACCGCGGCAACCTCGAAACCGTCCGCGCGCAAGCGGCCCAACACAACGTCCGCATTGCCATTCGCAATCACCATCGTTCTCGTTGCCCGGCTGTCGCATCCAGGCACTCCGGAAAGAATCTGCTTGAGCCGCTCGCCCGGCGCATAGGGTTTGCCGAGGGGAATCGTGCTCACATGGAAATAATCGCGCCCGCGATCGTCCGCTGAAATGGCGTCGATCGGGATACCGCGCGTGTCGGGATTGCCCTTCAAGCGGTTGATCAAGTACCACGGTTCCCGCTCGGGTCCATGTGTATCGACCGTGATCACGTCCGGACGCAACTGCTTTGCCAGCATCAGCGCGGTATCCGCATCGCGCGCAAGCACGCCTTTGAATCCCGATTCCTCCGCAATTTCTATAAGGCGGGTGCCGAGGCGCTGCTCGGCTTCGACAACCAGCGCAATGCGCTCGACCTGTCCACGTGGACTGCCGCTACGATGGCCGGACGCAGGCGTCTCGGCGTCTTGGAGAGAATGGATCTGTGCCGATGGTAAAGTCATCGCACCCATACGCTGCGCAGCAACGGACTTATGGACCAGCGGGAGATACAGCGTAAAGGTCGTGCCCCCGCCATGGCTGCTCTCCACCCGGATTTCGCCACCGAGGAGGCGCGCAAGCTCGCGGCTGATCGAAAGCCCGAGCCCGGTCCCGCCATACTCGCGGCTCGTCGTGCCGTCGGCCTGCTGGAACGCTTCGAATATGATTTTCTGCTTATCGACCGGGATCCCGATGCCGGTGTCACTCACCGCGAAGGCGACGATCGACCCCGTTTCGCCAAGGCCGGTCCCGTCTGAGGTCGCGGGCGTGATTTCCAGTGCGACCCTGCCCTGCTGCGTGAACTTGAACGCGTTGGACAGCAGATTCTTGAGTATCTGCTGCAGCCGTTTCACATCGGTCTGGATGAACGGGGGCAGGCTGGTGTCGATTGCGACGGCGAACTGCAGCTGCTTGCTGTCGGCTATCTGCCGGAACGTGCGATCCACGTAGTCGCGCAGATCCGAAAAACGTTCGGGGACCACGTTGAGCGTAACCGTGCCCGACTCGATCTTCGCGAGATCCAGGATATCGCTGATGAGCGACAGCAGATCGGTGCCGGCCGCGTAGATCGTTTCAGCATACTCGACCTGCTTCGGGCTCAGATGCTCCCCGGGATTCTCCGCCAACAGCTTCGCGAGTATGAGCAGGCTGTTCAGCGGCGTGCGCAGCTCGTGCGACATGTTCGCCAGAAACTCGGACTTGTAGCGTGAGCTGAGCGCGAGCTGCGCGGCCTTCTCCTCGAGCGCCCCCTTGGCCTGTTCCACCTCGCGGTTCTTGTATTCCACCTGCCGCATCTGCTCGGAAAGAAGCTTCGCTTTTTCCTGAAGCTGCTCATTGGTCGCCCGCAGCTCATCCTGTTGCCGCTTGAGCAGCCCTTCCGAGCGCTGAAGGTTTTGCGCCTGCTGCTCCAGACGGTCGTTTGTCGTCTTCAACTCCTGCTGCTGAGTCTGCAGCTCTCGCGTGAGAGATTGCGACTGCTTGAGCAAGTCCTCCGTGCGCATGCCCGCTTCGATCGTGTTGAAAACGATGCCTATGCTTTCTGTGAGCTGGTCCAGGAACGAGAGATGTGTATCGTTGAACCTTCTGAAGGAAGCGAGCTCGATGATCGCCTTCACCTCGCCTTCGAACAGCACCGGCAGGATGATCACGTTGAGCGGCGCAGACGAGCCGAGCACCGCGCCAATGCGCAGGTAATCGGCCGGAACATCCGCGAGCAGTATCGGTCTCTTGTCGACCGCACACTGCCCCACAAGGCCCTCGCCGAAGCGCAATTGTTTCGGCAGGCTCTTGTTCGGTCTGTGGGCATAGCTCGCCATGAGCTCGAGTTTTCTTCGGTCCCCATCAAACCGGTTCCTGGCGTAAAACACGCCCTGTTGAGCGTTGACAAGAGGGGCGAGCTCGGACAGAACCATGCGGGAGATCGCCGCGAGATCGCGATGGCCCTGCAGCATGCGCGTAAACCGGGCCACGTTCGTCTTCAGCCAGTCCTGCTCGGTATTCTTGAGGGTCGTATCCTTCAGATTGCGGATCATCTCGTTGATATTGTCCTTCAGCGCCGCCACTTCGCCCTGCGCCTCGACCATGATCGAGCGTGTCAGGTCGCCTTCCGTCACTGCGGTGGCGACGTCCGCGATCGCTCTGACCTGCGTGGTAAGGTTAGCCGCGAGTTGATTTACGTTGTCGGTGAGATCCCGCCAAAGACCCACGGCTCCGGGGACCTTGGCCTGCCCGCCGAGTTTGCCTTCGATGCCCACCTCGCGCGCGACATTGGTGACCTGGTCACCGAACGTGGCAAGCGTGTCGATCATGCCGTTGATCGTATCGGCGAGCGCGGCGATTTCTCCCTGGGCTTCGAATACCACTTTACGTTTGAGGTCGCCTTTTGCAACGGCCGTTACCACCTGTGCAATGCCGCGCACTTGATCGGTCAGGTTCGCCGCCATCGCGTTCACGTTGTCGGTCAGATCTTTCCACGTGCCCGCCACCCCGGGCACCTGCGCCTGGCCGCCCAGTTTGCCGTCGGTGCCCACCTCGCGCGCCACACGGGAGACTTCGGAGGCGAAGGCATTCAACTGATCCACCATGGTGTTGATCGTGCTCTTCAACTCCAGGATCTCGCCCTTCACGTCCACCGTGATCTTCTTGGAAAGATCCCCCTTGGCCACCGCAGTCGTCACCTCCGCGATGTTGCGCACCTGGCCGGTCAGATTCGCCGCCATTGCGTTCACGTTATCGGTCAGATCTTTCCACGTGCCCGCCACCCCGGGCACCTGCGCCTGGCCGCCCAGTTTCCCGTCGGTGCCCACCTCGCGCGCCACGCGGGAGACTTCGGAGGCGAAGGCACCCAGTTGCCCCACCATCGTATTGACGACGTTTCCGATACGGAGAAACTCGCCGTAGAGCGGCCGGCCATTTACTTCGAGCGAAAGGGTTTGAGAGAGGTCGCCTCTGGCGACCGATTCGATGACGCGCGCAATTTCTGCAGTCGGCTGCACGAGATCGCCGATCAGCGTATTCACGGAGTCGACGCTGTCGCCCCATGAGCCCGTGGCATTGGGAAACTTCATCCGCTGGTGGATTCGGCCTTCCTTGCCGACCTCATCGCGAATGCGCACCATCTCCTCCGCGAACATTTCATTCAGCTCCACCACGTCGTTGAACGCGGCCGCGATTTCGCCGTCGACACCGATGAGATCCATCGGCAGGCGCACGGAGAAGTCCCCTTTCCTGTAGGCGCGAAGTGCCTGCAGCAAGGCGCCGCGGTCGAGCACGCCCGGCGCGAAGTTCATGTCCGTCATGGTCCCGCCTCCAGCAAGCTGTTCCCGGTCGCTCGCGCGCCGATCGCCTCGTTACTCCGAAACCCGAATGAAGTGTTCTACCCGGTCAGCTGCGAATGATGTCCGGACTCTGCGTTACTCCGCGGTACGCTGCATTTCGCGCGGCTCATCATTGCACAAGGCTTTCCACGCGCTTACCGCCCCGATGAGCGCGGGCCGGGCTTCCTCGTAATACCTGAGATGCGTTTCGGCCGGACTCGCGGCGCCGTGATCGATCGTGACCGGCTGCAAATCGCGCGATGCGAGCCCCATGGCCGTCATGGCTGACAAGGCGATCGTGGCAAGTATCAATGGCTTTTTCATCGTCCGTTTCGCGAGCGGAAAGACGACGGCTTTCAATGGGCGCCCGATCGCACAGGCATGCCGCTCCTCAGTACCGCGACCATCTCCTGATACTCGGTGGATTTGTCGAAGAAGTAGTCGGCACCCGCAGCAAGACACCGGTTACGGATTTCGGGATACGCCTCGTTCGTGAGCACGATGACGCGTGAAGCCGGATCGATGCGCTTCATCTCCTGCAACAGCTCGATGCCGCGCCCGTTGCGCAGTTGCACGTCGATAATGATGGCGTCGGGTCTGAATTTCCTTGCCAGCGATTTTCCGTGTTCCGCGTGTGCCGCCTCGGCGATCTCTAATCCGCCAATTCCGGCGAGCAGCTGCTTTAAACGGTCTCTTACGACTGCGGAATCATCGACGATCAGGATTTTGCTCATCCGGACAATGCATAGGGGGGTTCCGCTTCATGATAATGCGCTGCAGCTGAACGCAATATCGCGGAAATCGGAACTTTTTGTGGCGTTTTCGCGAGCCGGTGTCGCGATTCATTGACGGCCGGGCGGGTAACCGCCGTCGCGCGCCGCACGAGAAACCCGCAGCCATACCGCGCTCCCCTACAGAGCAATTTCAGGCGATCAGACGGTGACGTATGGCATAGCGGACGAGTTCCGCGTTCGTTGCAACGCTGAGCTTCCTCAGTATGCGAGCCCGATACGTGCTGACCGTGCTCGGACTCACGAACATCTCTTTGGCGATCTCGTGTATTTGCATGCCGGATGCGATCAGCCACATCACCCGATACTCACGATCGGAAAGCGTCTCGTGCGGCGGTTGCTGGGCGTCGCTTATCGTGTCAAATGCCAGTTTCTCGGCCAACGAAGGGCTGACGTACTTGCCGCCCTTCAGTACCTTGCGAATAGCAGCGGTCAACTCCTCGGAGGCGCTCTGCTTGTTGATGTACCCGGCGCCGCCGGCCTTCAGC
>DATFGD010000403.1:0-3128 GCA_035249725.1 Burkholderiales bacterium | reverse complement strand
TCGCCCATGTTCACCGGGGTCATCGAGGGCGTAGGCCCCCGGTATTGTCCTTCCATCGAGGACAAGATCCATCGCTTCGCCGGAAAGACCGCACATCAAATCTTCCTCGAGCCGGAAGGGCTGACGGTAAACGAGTTTTATCCCAATGGCATATCGACCAGCCTGCCTTACGACGCGCAGGAAGCGCTGGTTCATTCGATCCGCGGACTGGAAGGCGCCCACATCACGCGGCCGGGGTATGCGATCGAGTACGACTATTTCGATCCGCGCGGCCTGCGCAGCTCGCTGGAAACGAAAGCGATCGCGGCGTTGTACTTTGCGGGACAGATCAACGGCACAACGGGTTACGAGGAAGCGGCCGCACAGGGACTGCTTGCGGGCATCAACGCCGCGCTCGCGGTGCAGGGCCGGGAGCCATGGTGTCCGCGGCGCAATGAAGCTTACCTTGGGGTGCTCGTAGACGACCTCATCACGCGAGGCGTCTCTGAACCCTACCGCATGTTCACGAGCCGTGCCGAATACCGACTTTCGTTGCGTGAGGATAATGCCGATCTGCGGCTTACCGAAGCCGGGCGCCGTCTCGGCGTGGTCGACGATCGACGTTGGGACGTGTTCTCGCGCAAGCGGGACGCCATTGCGCGTGAGCAAACGCGGCTCGAGTCAACTTGGGTCAGTCCCAAAATGGCCGCGCCGGAGCACGTAAAACGCGTGCTTGGCCGCGAAATCGAGCGCGAATACACACTCGCCGAACTGCTACGGCGCCCCGACGTCACGTATCGGGCGCTGATGACGCTGCCCGGCGCTGCCAGCGAGAATGCAATGGATCCGCAGGTTGTTGAGCAAATCGAGATACAGGCCAAGTATCGCGGCTACATCGAGCGACAAAAGGACGAGATCGAGCGCAACGAGCAGCACGAAAACACGCGGCTGCCTTCAGACCTTGATTACACGCGCCTGCATGGGTTGTCGGTAGAGGTGCAGCAAAAGCTGAATCAGCTGCGCCCCGAGACCGTGGGGCAGGCCGCACGCATTTCGGGAATAACGCCCGCGGCCATATCGGTGTTGCTGGTGCATGCCCGCCGGGGGTTCAGGGATTACAAAAAAACCGCATGAACGCCAGCGACATGCTGGCGCAGGGACTCGTGGAATTGAGAGTCGAGCTGACGGGGGAAAGTCGCGAACGGCTCATGAAATACGCGGCGCTGCTCGAGAAGTGGAACAAGGTCTACAACCTCACTGCGGTAACGGGCACACAACGCATCGTCACGCACCATTTGCTCGACAGTCTCGCTGTGTCACCGCACCTTGAACCGGGCGCCCTGGTGGATGTCGGCAGCGGCGCAGGTCTGCCCGGCATACCGCTGGCGATTGCTCGCCCGCACGACGAGATAACCCTGCTCGACGCGAATCAGAAGAAGGCCGCATTCTTGCGCCAGGCCGTGATCGAGCTTGCGCTTGCGAATGCGAACGTCGTATGTGACCGTGTGGAAACGTGGCACGCCGCATCGCGCTTCCAGATGGTGATTTCGCGCGCATTTTCCGATCTTGGAAATTTTCTCGAGGTTGCCGGCCCGCTATGCGCGGAGAACGGTACGGTGGCAGCGATGAGGGGCGCGTACTCCGCGAGCGAATTGCATACGCCGCATCCGGGATTTAATTTGAAGCGCGTGATACCGCTTACCGTGCCGGGGCTTGACGCTGCGCGCCACTTGATCCTGCTCCAGCCGGCGCGCGCGGCGACGTGACAAAAATACTCGCGGTCACCAATCAGAAGGGCGGCGTGGGTAAGACCACGACCGGCGTCAACCTGGCAGCGAGCCTTGCTGCAGCTCAACAACGCGTCATGCTCGTCGATCTCGACCCGCAGGGTAACGCGACCATGGGTAGCGGCATCGATAAACATGGCGTCGCAAGAACGGTATATCAAGTGCTGCTCGGCACATGCACGATCACGCAGGCGCGCGTTCGATGTGACAACGGCGGATACGATCTCATTCCGGCAAACCGCGAGCTTGCCGGCGCTGAAGTGGAGATGGTGGGCATCGACCGTCGCGAGCTGCGGCTTCGCGATGCGCTCGGACAAATCGAATCCGAGTACGAGTTCATACTGATCGACTGTCCGCCGGCGCTCAATCTGCTGACCGTGAACGGGCTTACTGCCGCACATGCCGTGATGATACCGATGCAGTGCGAATACTACGCGCTCGAAGGATTGAGCGATCTCGTTGGGACGATCAAGAAAGTGCGCGGCCACCTGAATCCCGGGCTGCATATCGAGGGATTGCTGCGCACGATGTACGACCCGCGCAATACGCTCGCGCAGCAGGTGTCGGCGCAGCTCATCGAGCATTTCGGCGACAAGGTTTATCGCACGGTGATCCCGCGCAACGTGCGCCTTGCCGAAGCGCCGAGTTTCGGCGTGCCGGCGCTCAAGTTCGACCGCAACTCAAAGGGCGCGCAGGCCTATATTGCTCTTGCGGGAGAGATGTTGAACCGGGCCGCGGAGACCGCATGAAGAGGCAAAGACGATGGTGAAAATGAGAGGTCTGGGGCGCGGACTGGACGCGTTGCTCGGTGCGGGCGAGGAAACCGCGGCGCAACGCGACGAACTGCGCGATCTCCCGATAGACACACTTCAACCGGGTAAATATCAGCCGCGCACCCGCATGGACCAGGAAGCGCTCGGCGAGCTTGCCGCCTCGATCAAGACGCATGGAGTCATGCAGCCGATCCTGGTGCGCCAGGTTGCCGATCAGCGTTACGAAATCATCGCGGGCGAACGGCGCTGGCGTGCAGCGCGCATCGCCGGGCTTGGATCGGTGCCGGTACTCGTGCGCCAAGTAGCAGACCGGCAGGCGCTCGCCGTATCCCTCATCGAAAACATACAGCGCGAAGATCTCAATCCGCTGGAAGAGGCCGCCGGGATCCAGCGCCTGCTGCAGGAGTTCGGCATGACGCACGCCGAGGCGGCGGAGGTGCTCGGCCGTTCGCGTTCGGCGGTCACGAACCTGTTGCGGCTGCTCGATCTCGCGCCACCGGTTCGCGAGTTAGTTGCAGAAGGTCGACTCGACATGGGCCATGCGCGCGCGTTGCTCGCCTTACCCGTCGCGCGACAGATCGAGCTTGCG
>DATFGD010000402.1:0-5430 GCA_035249725.1 Burkholderiales bacterium | reverse complement strand
CCCCACGACGTGCGGGTCGAGCTGGCGCGAGGTCGAATCGAGCGGGTCGACTGCGGGGTAGATCCCCAGTGCTGCAATGTCACGCGAGAGCACTACCGTGGAATCCAGATGACCGAAAGTCGTCGCGGGCGAGGGGTCAGTAAGGTCATCGGCGGGGACATAGACGGCCTGCATCGACGTGATCGAACCGGTCTTCGTCGAGGTGATGCGTTCCTGCAGCCGTCCCATTTCCTCGGCAAGAGTGGGCTGGTAGCCGACCGCGGAGGGCATGCGTCCCAGCAGCGCCGAGACTTCCGTACCCGCAAGGGTATAGCGATAGATGTTATCGATGAAGAGCAGCACGTCGCGCCCTTCGTCACGGAAGAACTCGGCCATGGTCAGAGCCGTCAGTGCGACGCGCAGGCGGTTGCCGGGTGGCTCATTCATCTGGCCGTAGACCAGCGCCACCTTGTCCAGAACTTTGGAGTCCTTCATCTCGTGGTAGAAGTCGTTCCCCTCGCGGGTGCGCTCGCCCACACCGGCGAACACCGAGAAGCCGGAATGCTCGATGGCAATGTTGCGGATCAGCTCCATCATGTTGACCGTCTTGCCGACGCCGGCGCCGCCGAACAATCCCACCTTGCCGCCCTTGGCGAAGGGACAGATCAGGTCGATCACCTTGATGCCGGTTTCGAGCAACTCCTGCGAAGGGGCGAGTTCTTCGAACTTCGGTGCCTGGCGATGAATGGACATGATTTTCTCGGCGCCGATCGGGCCCGCCTCATCGATGGGCCGGCCCAGTACATCCATAATGCGGCCCAGCGTCCTCGGGCCCACCGGCACCATGATGGACGCTCCGGTGTTCACCACTCTCATGCCGCGACGCAGGCCGTCGGAGGAGCCGAGCGCGATCGTGCGCACGACGCCATCGCCCAGTTGCTGCTGCACTTCCAGCGTGAGCTCTGAATTTTCGACATCGAGTTCGAGCGCATCCAGTACGTGAGGCATCCGCTCGCGGGGGAATGCGACGTCGATCACCGCACCGACGCATTGGACGATCGTTCCTGCTGTCTGGGCTTCTGCCATGATGTTTTCCCGCACAAATATCGTTAAAGGAGGTCAGTATGTCGCGCTGCTCTTCCACTCCTTCATCGCCTGATGAAGTTGTTCCTCATCATCCTTGGTGAGATCTTTGGTGTCCTCGATGTGCTTCACCAGCGTGCCATACTTGCCCTTGATGTAGTCCCGCATCGAGCGTTCTGCAAATAGAGCCTTCTTGACGTCAATGTCGTCGAAATAGCCGTTGTTCACCCCGAATAGCGTCAAGGCCATCTCCCAGACCTGCAACGGTTCGTACTGCGGTTGCTTCATGAGCTCCGTCACCATGCGGCCCCGTTCAAGCTGCTTGCGGGTCGCCTCGTCGAGATCTGACGCAAACTGTGCAAAGGCCGCGAGCTCGCGATACTGCGCAAGCGAGAGACGCACGCCGCCGCCCAGCTTCTTGATCACTTTGGTCTGCGCAGCACCCCCGACGCGGGACACGGAAATACCCGCGTTGATCGCGGGCCGAATACCGGCGTTGAAGAGGTCCGTCTCGAGAAAGATCTGCCCGTCGGTGATCGATATGACGTTGGTCGGAACGAAAGCCGTGACGTCACCCGCCTGGGTCTCGATCACAGGTAACGCTGTCAAAGATCCGGTTTGTCCTTTAACGGTGCCCTTGGTGAAGCGTTCGATATATTCCTCGTTCACACGCGCGGCACGCTCGAGCAGACGCGAGTGCAGATAGAATACGTCGCCGGGATACGCTTCACGACCTGGCGGGCGGCGAAGAAGCAGGGATATCTGGCGGTATGCCCATGCCTGCTTGGTGAGATCGTCGTAGATGATGAGGGCGTCCTGTCCGCGGTCGCGAAAATACTCGCCCATGGTGCACCCGGAATACGGTGCGATGTACTGCATGGCCGCCGAGTCTGATGCCGAAGCGGCAACGACGGTGGTATACGCCATCGCGCCGTGCTCCTCGAGCTTGCGCAGCACGTTTTTGATAGTCGAGGCTTTTTGCCCGACTGCGACGTACACGCATATCAGGTCCTTGCCCTTCTGGTTGATGATGGTGTCCACGGCGACCGCTGTCTTGCCGGTCTGGCGGTCGCCGATGATGAGTTCGCGCTGCCCGCGTCCGATCGGCACCATGGAATCGATCGCCTTCAGGCCCGTCTGCACCGGCTGCGAGACCGATTTTCGCCAGATCACGCCAGGCGCGACTTTCTCGATGACATCCGTTATCTTGGCGCTGATCGGCCCCTTGCCATCGATCGGCTGGCCAAGCGCATTCACTACGCGCCCGATCAGCTCGGGCCCGACCGGCACTTCCAGGATGCGACCGGTCGTCTTGACGCTGTCGCCTTCGGTAATGTGTTCGTACTCCCCAAGCACCACGGCGCCGACGGAATCCCGCTCGAGGTTGAGCGCCAGCGCAAAGGTATTGCGGGGAAACTCGAGCATCTCCCCCTGCATCACGTCCGCGAGTCCGTGGACGCGGCAGATACCGTCCGTTACGGAAATCACTATGCCTTGCGTGCGCGCTTGCAGCGTGCCGCCAAGGCTTTGAATGCGGCTCTTGATGAGTTCACTGATTTCGGAGGGATTGATTTGCATGTGTTGACTCCCGTTGTATCGGCATCATGTAGCCAGTGCAGTGGCCATGGCGTCGAGCCTGCCTCGCACCGTCGCATCGATAACTTCGTCTCCAACTACAACTCGCACACCGCCGATCAAGCTTGAATCGACCTCCACTTCGACTTTTACGCTGCACTTGTACTTCGCTTCCAGCGCGGCGATGAGCGGCCGAAGCCCGCTCGGCGCGATGGGAAAGGCGGAAATGATCTTCGCTTCCCGCACGCCTTCGTGATCGCGGCGAAGTTGCTCATAGAGCGCACGTATCTGCGGCACGAGTTCCAGGCGTTGGTTTTGGACCAGTACCTGGACGAGAGTGCGGCCTTGTCCATCCAATCGATCACCGAGCATCCCGAGAATGACGCTTTGGAGCGCTTCGGCATCGAGGCTGGGATCGCCAATGCGGGAAGCGATGTTTCCGTCCGTAACAATAGCTTCGATCAGTTGCAGCATTTCGGACCAGTGCCCACAGCCCTGATGTTCTTGCGCCAGCTTGAACGCGGCTTCCGCGTATGGGCGCGCGATCGCGACAGGTTCAGTCAAAGGGCTCCCCTACAGCTGGCGCTGCATGCTGGCAAGCAGCTCCGCATGCGTTTTGCCATCGACTTCCCGCCGCAGAATTTGCTCGGCGCCGGCCACTGCGAGGGCCGCAACCTGGCGACGCAGCGTTTCACGGGCGCCTGCCAGTTCACGCTCGATCTCTTCCTTCGCGCCGACTACGAGCCGTGCACCTTCCTCGGAAGCCGCCACCTTTGCTTCCTCGACGATCTGCGCGCCCCGATGTTCCGCTTGCGAAAGCAACTCCTGCGACTGCTTCCGCGCCTCGCGCAGCATCTCCGAAGTGCGCACCGCAGCCTGCTCGAGATCCTGTCTTCCGCGCTCGGCCGCCGCCAGCCCTTCGGCGATCTGCTTCTGCCGCGTCTCTATCGCGCTTGCCAGATGCGGCCATACAAAACTCGCAGTAAACCAGATGAAAACCGCGAAAGTCGCCGCCTGGGCAAACAGTGTGAAATTTATGTTCATATCCGCAGCGGTCTTCTATGCGCCTACTACACTCAGCAGGGGGTTGCCGAACGCGAATAGCATTGCGAGACCGACGCCGATGATGAACGAGGCGTCGATCAAGCCGAGCAGCAGGAACACCTTGACTTGCAATGCCGGTATCAATTCAGGTTGTCGTGCTGCGCCCTCCAGAAACCGCCCTGCCATGAGTCCAATGCCGATACACGCGCCGGCGGCCCCGAGCCCGATCATGAGTCCGATCCCGATGCCGGTGTAAGCCTGAATCATGGACAGCATCTGCATTTTTTCCATACCTGCTTCCTTTCTGATGAGAGATTGCCGTGACCGTGCGGCGCTCGGCAGTTCTAGTGCGTCTCATGCGCCATCGACAGATAGACGACCGTGAGCACCATGAAAATGAAGGCCTGCAGCAGTACGATCAGAATATGGAAGATGGCCCATCCAACGCCGAGTAGCGCGCCGAAGGCGGTGCCCACCAGCCCGGTCGCTGCCCATAACCCGAGCAGCAGAAATATGATCTCCCCCGCATACATGTTTCCGAAGAGCCGCAGGGAGTGCGAGAGCGGCTTGGAAACATATTCCACAAGGTTGAACAGAAAATTCGCCGGCCATAGCAGCGGATTCGACCCGAACGGGGCAGTGAAAAGCTCGTGGAGCCACCCGCCCAGGCCTTTCACCTTGACGCTGTAGAAGATCATCAGCACCCACACCGACAGCGCAAGCGCAAACGTCGTGTTGACATCGGAGGTCGGCACCTGCCGCCAGTTGGACTGCCGGAATACGTGTTCATAGACCCACGCCATGATGTCTACCGGCAGGAAATCCATGGCATTCATGAGAAGCACCCAGATGAATACGGTCAGCGCGAGCGGTGCTACAAACGCGCGGTTGCCATGAAAAATGCTCTTGACCTGCTCGTCGACGAATTCGAATGCAAGCTCGGCGAACGCCTGGCGTTTGGCCGGAACACTGGCGGTTGCGCCGCGCACGGCGAGCCATACGAAGCCGAACCCGATGAGGCCGATAACGATTGAAGTGATGAGGGTGTCTACGTGCAGCGTCCAGAAAGCTGAATCCGCCACGGACGACGTGCGGTTTGCGAGATGATGCGAAATGTAGGAGCTCGGCGTGAGCTCATGCGAGGACGACATGCATCAGTTCCAGGAGGCGTTAAAGACATCACGCTTGCGCGGACGCGGTGGTGCGGGGTGTCGCGGTCGCTGCGGCAAGGACATCATCATTCCATGAACCATCCGTGGCTCACGATCAGCGATTGCCCTGTAAGCGCGTTACTCGGGAAGGCGGCAAAGAAGACAGCCGTGGCAGCGACGTCTTCTATTGTCGTGAACTCACCGTCCACGGTTTCCTTCAGCATGACATTCCGCACGACCTCAGCTTCTGACATGCCGAGCTCGCGGGCCTGCTCTGGGATCTGCTTTTCCACGAGTGGCGTCCGCACGAATCCGGGACAGATCACATTGGCGCGCACACCGTGCCTGGCGCCTTCCTTCGCGACCACGCGGCACAACCCCATTAGCCCGTGCTTTGCAGTGACGTACGGCGCCTTGAGCAGCGACGCTTCTTTCGAATGCACCGAACCGATGTAGATCACCGATCCGCCCCGTCCGGCGCCGTACATGTGGTTTAGACAGGCCCGGGTGGTGAGGAAGGCGCCGTCGAGATGGATCGACATCATGCGCTTCCAGTCCGCGTAACTGAACTGCTCGACCGGGTGCACGAGCTGAATCC
>DATFGD010000401.1:0-3265 GCA_035249725.1 Burkholderiales bacterium | reverse complement strand
GTTGCTCGATACCGCGTTTTCACCATGGGCGGCGTAGAGCATCCCGTCCGTGCCGAAGTGGATTGCCCCGCCGTTGTGGTTCCCCGCCGAGAGCTGGTTGAAGCGGAAGATCTCCGTGCGCGTGCCGGCGACGATCGTGTCGCCGCTCACCTCGAAGCGGGAGATGTTGTTGTACGGCCCGCCCTGCGCCGCGGGGACGGTGTAGTAGAGGTAAACGTAGTCCGTGCCGGGCGCGGTGGCGTTGAACGCGGGGTCGAACGCGATGCCGAGCAGCCCGCGCTCGAAGAACGAATCGACCGCCAAAGTCAGCGCCAGCGTCGCCGGCGCCCCGCCGGGCTGGATGACGAACACGTTGCCGTTCTGCGTGGTGGCCCAGAGGCGCCCGTCCGGCGAGAAGTCCATGGCCGTCCCGTTGGCGAAGTTCCCGCCGTAGGCGGTGTCGGCGTTAAACCCCGCCGGCAAGGTCGCCAGGAGCCGGCGCGGTTCGAGCGATTCGAGCGCTCGATCAACGGACCGGGCGAGACGGCGCGACGAGACGGCGGACGCTGCGTGGGTACCCAACATGTGCTCTCCTCCTGCACGACGGATTCGAATCAATGCGGCCTGTTCGGCGGCGGGATGCGACAAGGGCCGCAAGTCTAACAAAAGCCCCGCCTCCCGTGGAAGCATGATCCTGCCGTTTTCGCGGCATCCCTCCCGACTCATCTTGCCCGATTGATGCGACCCGACCGCCAGGACTGGTCCGCGACGCAAGTCACACGTGCGCGACGGATTCTTTCTCCCGGCCCGGCCAGGGGTTGACACCCGCGCCCTGTCGGTCGCAGCATCACCGCAAATGTGCCGGCCGACGGCCGACACCCGCGGGACGGAAGACCACCATCACACGAATCGAACCGTCACTGAAAGTGGAGGATCCTGGTGCTCTCAAGAATTTGAAAACACGTTGGGAAGTTGCACGATAGGCTCTACCGGACGCGAAGGGCGCAATTGCTCAGCCAAGCTCGCGCAGCGACAACGTCGTTCAGATGCAAAGCCGCCCCGATTTTCTGAGCACCGATTTTCTGACCAACGAGGAGCTGCGAGCTCGTTTTCCTCTCGCTCGCTCGGCAACCGCCGTAGCGACCTCTCGGGTGACGCATCTTGTTTACTTTGAGACAGTCACGATGGCGACCGCATAATCCGATGAAGTAGTCGCAGTGGCGACCGCCAACACTCGTCCATCTGGGCTCGCGGCAATTGCGCCCACTGAACGGACGTTGAGGTGCTTTTTCCAAAGCAGCTCTCCTGTTTTCATCGACCGAATCTCGCACTTCCCTTGGCCGGCCACCGCCAACGCGTCGTACGACAAGAACGCGGCACCAGAGGTAGATTCAAACTCAAGCCGGGGATCGGCCATACTCAGCGTCTGTAGCTTTCGCAATTCGCCCATACCCCACGGACGCCAAGTGAACAGCCACGAGGGAGACACAATGACGAGCCGGCCACTCTGGTGCTGCGTTTCCCTCAATAGCGCCCCCGTTTCTACCTTCCAAACCGCAAGCTTTGCACCACCGACCGTTACAGCAATGTCATCGGCCGCTAGGCTCACCCCTGACACACCTTGGTGCCGTAACCTTTGAATCGTTTGTGCTCGCTTTATATCAATGATTTCAACTTCTCCCTTAGCGGTGTTCGCAATCGCTAGCGCGACATCCCCTCGTGACAAGTCAATGTCCGATATTGCGCCACGATCCACAATGTGTCGCTCTATTTTGCGCGTTCGTAGGTCAAGCCTGCTCCAAGCCAATCGTTCGCCGACCACAAGCTCATCGTTTGTGACAAATGCCAGATCACGTACTTCTGTCTCAGTTTCGATCCTGCAAATCTCCTTGCCATCCTGAGTACCAATTACGACGATGCCGCCGCGCTCATTGCGCTCTGTCAGCAAACCGGTCCCCACAGCGAGTCGTGAGCCATCTGGGGAAAATGCCAGTGCATGTATCGGATCTCGAGTCTTGAGGGAATCCCGGGTCGTACTTACTGCCACCTGGACGCTCATCGCGCACACGACCAGGATCGCAACTAGTGCACCGCAAGCTGACTTAAGAAACATGTCTTGCTCTTACATCGACGTTATACTGGCGAACGCGCGATCGTACGGCGTCAATTCAGAACAAGTCAAGCAAATTGCGTTGTAGCAGACGAACGGGAAAAGGGGACATCACTGGCTCTGTCTCTACCCTCTCTTCCGATTGGCCAGCAGCATGATGTCGTGTGTGAGGCTGCGCAGCAGGAGCTCCCTTTTGCGGCGCTGCGGGTTGACCGAACGCAGCGCGTCGCCGAAGTTGCGCTTCATCATGCTGTTGACCGTTTCGCTCTGGGCTCGCTGGCCGTACTGCTTCTGATCCGCCTTGCGCGAGAATCGTTGCTTCATAAGCCGACGATAACGTCCCTGCGGCGGGCCGTCACCGGGCCGGCCGATCCGCGGTGGGATGATCGAGCGCACGCTCATGTCCAGTCGCGCGACGCGATGGTTGTCCTCCGAGTCAAAGCCGGCGTCGGCCACGACCGTTCGCACGTCGGCGCGGCGCCAACTGTGGTACAGCAGCGGCTCGAAGTCGGGATTGTCGGAGCGGTTGCCGATGTGGGTTCGCGCCGCCAGGATGGCATGGCAACCCGACGCCACCGCCAGGGCGAGCTTGGGCATCTGCCGGACCGTGCGCGAGCGCCGGCGGTTAACCCGAGCCGGGGTTTCGGCCCGTTTTTCCGCGGGTTTGCCGTACTTCTCCCCCTCGCCGAGTTTCGTCTTGCGGCAGACGCGGTCGTAATGCCGCGAGCGATGGCGACGCTCGTAGCAGGTGCTGTCGAGGGTCAGCGGGCGCGCACCGAGGTTCAGCAATCGTTCCTGCGCGAAGAGTTCGCTAAGGAGATCCATCATCCGATTGATCTGCCGGTCCTTCAGCAACACGTCGAACGCGCGCCACAGCGTGTTGTGATCCGGGGCACGGGTCATGCCGATCGCGCTCAGCCAGGGCGGCGCATCGCGCAGCAGCGCCTCGGTCCTGCGGTAGCTCAGCTTCATCATCTCGCGCACCACGAGGCACGCGAACAGTTGCGGCAGCGTGAAGTCGCGCCGGCTGAAGCGGTGTGAGTACTGTGGCCATACTTGGCTGGCCAGCCGATGCGCTTCGCGCATCACCTTCCATGGCGATTGGGACGTTTCCATCCCCCAGCTTGTACGGACATGTCGTCCGTCGCGCTACCGAACGTGCGCCGAACACTCATG
>DATFGD010000400.1:0-5210 GCA_035249725.1 Burkholderiales bacterium | reverse complement strand
CTCCGATGATGGTGCAAATGATCGGCACGCGCAATTCGGCCATCGTGTACAGATTGCGCCCGATCGCCTCGGACTGTCCGCGCTCTTCGGCGCCGACGCCGGGATACGCACCCGGCGTGTCGACGAAAGTCATCACCGGTACGCCGAACTTTTCCGCGAGCTTCATCAAGCGCAGCGCCTTGCGATAACCCTCTGGTTTGGGCATGCCGAAGTTCCGATAGATCTTTTCCTTGGTATCGCGCCCCTTCTGGTGGCCGATCACCATGACGGTCTGCTCGTTGAAGCGTGCGAGACCGCCTACGATCGCAGGATCGTCGCCAAACGTCCGGTCGCCGTGCAGTTCCTCGAAGCCGGTAAAAAGTCCGCTGATATAGTCGAGCGCGTAGGGCCGCTGCGGATGGCGCGCCACCTGCGCGATCTGCCACGCGGTGAGCTTGCCGTAGATTTCCTTGGTGAGCGCCTGGCTCTTCTTCTGCAGCCGCCCGATCTCTTCGGAAATGTCGAGGGCCGTGTCGTCCTGCACGTAGCGCAGTTCATCGATTTTCGCTTCCAGCTCGGCGATCGGCTGCTCGAAATCGAGGAATGTCGTCTTCATACGACGTGCATGATACAAGAGAAACTGCTCAATACCATGCGAGGCCTTCGCCGCGCGGATCGCTCTCCGCTTGCGCGCCGCCTTCGCGCGACTTGAACACGAGTTGCATGTTGCCCCACTTGCGTTTCGCGACGTGCAGCGCGTGACCCTTGGCGGCGAGTGCATCGCGCCACTGCGGCGTAAATCCATCGGGCTCGATTTCGACGCGGTCGGGCCAGTACTGATGGTGATAGCGCGGCCGGGCAAGCAGCCGCTTGAGATCCACCTGCGGCGCGTGCAGATGTTCGAGTATGGCGAGCAGCACCTGGCTCACGATGCGCGAACCGCCGGGCGAGCCCAGGATCAGCACGCCGCGCGCGTCTTCGACAAAAGCCGGCGTCATGCTGGAGAGCGGCCTTTTGCGCGGGGCGATTGCGTTCGCCTTCGCGCCGTGGAGCAGAAAGGCGTTCGGCACATCTTCCGCCACCGTGAAGTCGTCCATCTCGTTGTTCAGCAGCACGCCGGTATCGCCCGCAACGATTCCGCTGCCAAAGAGGAGATTGATGGTGAGCGTCGCCGCGACCCGATTTCCGGCCTCGTCGATCACCGAAAGATGCGTGGTGTTGCGGCTTTCCGCGCGGTTGGGCGCTTCGCGCGCGAGCGCTTCGCTCGGGGTGGCCTTATTCCGACCGATGGAGGCCGCGCGCCCGGCGATATATTTCGGATCGAGCAGCCGCGCAACGGGTACGGGCGAGAAATCGTTGTCGCCGAGATGGCGTGCACGGTCGTGAAACACGCGGCGCAGCGCCTCCACGACGAGATGCGCATACTCAGGATCGTCCGGTGCGCCGGGCGCGAAACGCTCCAGCATGCCGAGGCTCTGTGCAAGCGCGATGCCCCCTGCGGAAGGCAATGCCGCGGCGGTGATCGTCGCACCGCGGTAGTTGAAGCGAATCGGCGGGCGTTCGACCACGCGGTAGGCTTCGAGGTCGGCGAGCTGCCACACACCGCCCGCGTCGTTGACTGCCGTGACGAGCGCCTGCGCGATCGGTCCCGAGTAAAAAGCGGTCGCACCTTCGCGGGCAAGCCGCTCCAGTGTCGCGGCGAGCGCCGGTTGGCGCAGAACGTATCCCGGTTCGGGTGCGCGCCCGCCGTCCAGAAATATGACCGTGCCGGCGCCGTCCTCAAGAAAACGCTCGCGCAGCTTCGCTATCCGGGCATAGCGCGGATCGACACGGAAACCATCTCGGGCATGACGGATCGCCGGGGCAAGCGATTCGGCGAGCGGCAGCATGCCGTAGCGCGCCGCGACGTGGGCCAAAGCCGCAGCGGCACCCGGAATCGCGACTGCCAGTCCGCCGCGCCGCGTCGCGCCGGGTATCGGTTTGCCGGATCGATCGATGTAATGCTCGGGTTTCACGCCCGCAGGCGCCGTCTCCCGCGCGTCCACCATGGTTTCATGGCCATCGCGCGCCCGATGCAGCAGCCAGAAACCGCCGCCGCCGAGCCCCGAAGAATACGGTTCGACCACACCGAGCACCGCGGCTGCTGCCACCGCCGCATCGAACGCGTTGCCGCCGCGCTCCAGTATTTCGTAGCCGGCGGCAGTTGCAAGGGGATGCGCCGTCGCAATCGCGGCCGTCTGCTGCGCGAGCGCGGCGCTGGCCCAGCAGACGAAGGCGAAGGCGAGCGCTGACCGGGCGAATAGCTTCAAGATTCAATCCAGGGTTTCGCGATAGCGCGAGAGCGCGATCATCGCGGCGATCAAGAGAAAAAGACCGATCGGCCACAACTCCGGCGCGATTTCCGGCAGACCGTTACCCTTCAGCAGTATGCCGCGCAGCACGCGCAGAAAATGCGTGAGCGGCAGAATCTCACCCAGCCACTGTGCCCACTCCGGCATGCCGCGGAACGGGAACATGAATCCGGAAAGCAGGATGGACGGCAGAAAAAAGAAAAACGCCATCTGCATCGCCTGCAACTGGTTGCGCGCGAGCGTCGAGAACGTGAAGCCTACTGCAAGATTGGCCGCGATGAAGAGTATTAATGCGAAAGACAACAGCGCGAGACTGCCCACTATAGGCACGCTGAAGAGCAGTCTTGCCGCGATGAGAATGATCGCCATCTGCACGTAGCCGACCACGATGTACGGCACGATCTTGCCGGCCATCACTTCGACCGGACGCACCGGTGTGGCTAGCAGATTTTCCATCGTGCCGCGCTCGCGCTCGCGCGTCATCGCGAGCCCGGTCATCATCACCATCGTCATCGTGAGTATGGTACCGATCAATCCCGGCACGATGTTGTACTGGGTCACGTTCTCGGGGTTGTAGCGCCGGTGCACGTGCACTTCATATGCCGGCGGGCGGTTTTGCAAGTGCGCAAGACTTCCCGTGAGATCGCGATTGAGCGCCGTCTGGTTGAGCGTGAGCAGCGCCGCGAGCGCGTTGCTCGTCGCCGCAGGGTCGGTTGCGTCCGCTTCGAGGAGCAGCGCCGGGCGCTCGCCGCGCACGAGCTTACGCGCAAAACCCTCGGGCACCGTCAGTACGAACTGAACGTCCCCCTCGGCCAGGGCGCGCTCGGCGTCTGCTTCCGTGGAAAGATGGCGCACGATGCGAAAGTAACCGCTGTTTTGCATTGCGCTCACGAAAGTGCGCGCGAAGACGCTGTTGTCGGCGACGAGCACGGCCGTCGGCAACGCCTTGGGATCGGCATTGATCGCGAACCCGAAGAGGATGAGCTGGAGGATCGGGATGCCGACCATCATCGCGAAAGTGAGCCGGTCGCGCCGCATCTGGACGAATTCCTTGAGCAGCACCGCCCAGAACCGCGCCAAAGAAAAGCGATACGACGTCATGAATCGAAATTGTCGGGGGCGTAGTCCATCATTTTGATGAACACGTCCTCCAGCCCGGGTTCCGCGCGCCGCCACGTGATTCCGGGCCGCTCGCGATACGGCGCGAGCGCCGCTTCCAGCGCCGCCTCGTCCACCCCGCTCACATGCAGCGTGTTGCCGAACGGCACCACCATGGCGACACCCGGCAGCGATCTCAGTTCGGCGGCGAGCGGGAACAGATCCGGGCCCGCTGCGGTCCAGGTCACGAGCTGCGAGTGTGCGATGACATGCTGTGCCGTTCCGCTGATCAGCAGCTTGCCGTAAGCGATATAGGCCAGCTCGTGGCAGCGCTCGGCCTCGTCCATGTAGTGCGTGCTGACCAGTATCGTGACGCCGCGCGCTGCAAGCTCGTGGATCTCCTCCCAGAATTCGCGCCGCGCTTTGGGGTCGACGCCGGCAGTCGGCTCATCGAGGAGCAGCAACTGGGGATCGTGCATGAGGCACGCCGCGAGCGCGAGCCGCTGCTTCCATCCTCCGGAAAGCTGGCCTGCGAGCTGTCCGCTGCGTTCCGCGAGTTTGAGCCGATCGAGCGCGTCCTGCACCACGCGACGCCGATTGCGCACGTCGTGGACGCGTGCCATGAAGTCGAGATTCTCGCGGATCGACAGATCCTCGTAGAGGCTGAAACGCTGCGTCATGTAGCCCACGCGGCGTTTGATGGCGGGCGCTTCACGGATGATGTCGTATCCGAGGCACGTGCCGCGCCCGGCGTCCGGCGTGAGGAGGCCGCACAGCATGCGTATGGTGGTGGTCTTGCCGCTGCCGTTCGGCCCGAGGAAGCCGCAGATGCGACCGCGCTCGACGCGCATCGCCACGTCGTCGACGACGCGCCGTCCGCCGAAGCTTTTCGAGAGACCCGCGACGTCGATCACCGCTTCCATGACGCTATCGGCCGCTCATGCTTTCCTTCGACTGGGCTCAGGACAGGATCCAACTCAGCACGAACGGCCTTATTCCGTTCGCCCTGAGCGAAGCGCAGCGAAGTCGAAGGGTGAGCGCCGTTCATGCTTTCCTTCGATTGAGCCTGTCCTGAGTGATAATCGAAGGGCTCAGGACAGGCTCCAACTCAGCACGAACGGCCTTATTCCGTTCGCCCTGAGCGGAGCGCATGCGGAGTCGAAGGGCTACCGTCATTGCGTCATCGGTGTTACTTCCACCGGCTGGCCGGGATGGAGCTTCATCGCGTCCTCCGGCGCCGGTCGTGCCTCCACGAGGAACACGAGCTTGGCGCGATTTTCCCTGCTGTAGATCACCGGCGGCGTGAACTCCGCCTGTGGCGAAATGAAGCTCACCCGCGCGGTGATGTCCGCGGCACATCCGTCGCAGGCAATGCGCATTTCCTGACCGACGCGCAGCGCACCGAGCACCGCCTCCGGCACGAAAAACCGGATCTTCACGTTCTGCGGCGGGAGCAGACTCACGACCGGGGCGCCCGCCCCGACCCACTCGCCTTTGACGAAGTAGGTGTCTGCGACAAGCGCCGCAGCCGGCGCGGCGGCGGACTTCTGCTCGAAGCGCCACGCCGCCTGCTCGAGCGTTGCTTTGGCGACCGCGACGGCGGCTTCTGCGGCCTTAATCTCATCGGGGCGAGCGGCGAGTTGCGCCGTGGCCAAGTCCGCCTTCAACTGCGCAACGCGCGCCCGGTCGCGATCGCGCGCGGCCTGCGCTTCATCGTATTTTTCTTTGGCGATGAAGTTCTGCGCAACAAGTTGCGCGGTGCGCTTCAACTGCGCCTCGGAG
>DATFGD010000399.1:0-3402 GCA_035249725.1 Burkholderiales bacterium | reverse complement strand
GAGCCGCCACGGTCTGAATACCTGATGATCGTAGGCCGGGTCATCGACATGGATCTGCACGCCCGCGCAAAGCCGCCCTGCGTGCTTGTGAAACGTCGGCTCGAACCAGCATGCGCGTAGCCGGCACCCCTGCAGCCATTGCGGTGCGAGATTCTGCATCATCGCGATGAGCGCGCGGGGGTCGAGATCCGGCGCGCCGAACAACTCCAGTGGCCGCGTGGTGCCGCGCCCTTCCGAGAGCGTCGTGCCTTCGAGCATGACGGTGCCGGCATAGCAGCGCGCCATGGAGAGCGTTGCGGCATTAGGGCTGGGATTCACCCATGCGCGCTCGTGCAGCGGCCAGCCGTATCCCGGCGCGCGGGAAGGCTGCCAGCCCTCCATCGTTACGACTTCGCACTCGACGTCGAGCTTGAGCGTTTTAATGAACCACTTCGCCAGTTCGCCCAGCGTGAGGCCGTGGCGCATCGGCAGCGGCCCGGCGCCGACGAAACTCTCCCAACCGGCGCGCAGCGTGAGGCCCTCGATCGGCCGGCCTGCGGGATTGGGTCGATCGAGCACCCAAATGCTTTTTTTGTGTTGTGCCGCCGCTTCCAGGATGTAGCGCAGCGTCGTGATGAAGGTATAGACGCGGCAGCCGACGTCCTGCAGATCGACGAGCAGCACGTCGAAGCTGTCCATCATTCGATCGGTGGGCCGGCGCACTTCGCCGTAGAGACTGAACACCGGAATGCCGTGCACCGAATCGGCATAGTCGGGCGACTCCACCATGTTGTCCTGCTTGTCGCCGCGCAGTCCATGTTGTGGTCCGAACGCGGAGGTCAGCTTGATTTCGGGGAACGCCGTCAGCACGTCGAGCGAGTGCACAAGATCGTGCGTGACGGAGGCCGGATGCGCGAGCAGCGCGACGCGCCGCCCTGCGAGCGGTTTGCGCAGCGCGGATTCGTCTCTCAGTCTGTCGATTCCGAATTTCATTTACCGATACATTGCAGTGAACACTTTCGCCTCTGTGCAGAGTTTACAGGGGTTGCGGCTTGCATTGACTCATCCTTCGATGGAACTCGCGAGTGGTCATTGATATTTCCTCCCTCGTGGCATGGGGAAGGGTCAGTATGAAAGCAACTCCAATGTAAAAGAGTCCCGATGGTGGAAATCCGGCTTGGCACTCGGATGCCTGAGCGCCCAGTACGACAACTCGCCGCCCACATCTTCAATCACCGCCGACAATCCGAGCGCCAACGCGCCCCCTCGATAACGCAGCGGGAACCGCTCCAACGCGATTGAAGCATCGAGTTCCAACCGATCGGCGAATCGTCGCACCGCAATCCGCGGATCCAGCGTCTCGCCAATCAATGCTACACCCTCGCGATAATTCGAGAACGCATAAGCCGCCCACTCGCCCGACGGCGAAAAATTGAACTCGTAGTACTCCGGGTGCCCCTTCCGTGCGATGAAGCACTCGCAGCACGTGTGCTTCCACAGTTCGTGTGCCGTGCGCGTCGCGGGCGTGGGCGGCATAAGCAAGCGCTCAAATTCGCCCGCAATCGTATAGCCGATCGCCAGTTCGTCGCCCGATGCTCTGCGGACCGCTACGCTGATGCCGCGCACAGCCGCATTGTGGCTTTCGGGATGGCACACGAGCTTCAACGTTTGCACGATGGGCGACGGCATCGCGCGAGTCTATCAAAATCGTCGTAGCGGTATGGCAGAATGCGGCTTCCGCGCTTCCCGGAGAAAAGTCTTGGACAAGGACGCAGCAACGATTTCGCAGGTGAGCGCTGCGCTTGCGCGCGAGTTGCGCCGCTGCTCCGTGCGTGATTTCGACCGTTCGCCCTTCGACGTAGCTCAGGACGAACGGTCATTTCATCGGTCAAGTCAATAAAGGCCGTTCGCCCTGAGCGGAGCGAATGCGAAGTCGAAGGGTGAACGCCCAGCATAAGGAGATTGCTTGAACGACGCTGCATCGATCATTTCTCCCGTCACGCGTGAACTGAGCGCGTACATCGCCGGCGCACTGGAGCGGCCGCTGCCTCCCGACGTGGCAGAGAAGGGCAGGCATCACCTGATGGACACGCTGGCGGCGATGGTATCGGGCTCGCGGCTTCTGCCCGGAGAGAAAGCGATCGCCTACGCAAAAAGCCTGGGCGGCGTAAAGGAATCGCTCGTCGTCGGCACGCGCTTGCTTACTTCCTGCGTCAACGCGGCGCTGGCGAACGGCATGATGGCGCACGCCGACGAGACCGACGACTCGCACCCGCGCGCTCAGGCGCATCCCGGATGCGGCGTGGTGCCGGCGGCCCTCGCCATGGCGGAGCGGGGCGGCCGCGACGGCAACGCGCTGCTGCGTGCGGTCGTGCTCGGCTACGATATTTGCGCGCGCGCCATGTTCGCGCTCGGCGGCCCGTGGGTGCTGCGCAACGCCGGCCACTCGAGCCACAGCTTCGGCCCGCTCTTCGGCGCCGCCGCTGCAGCCGGCGCGCTTGCAGGGCTCGATGCCGACAAGGTGCGCTATCTCCTTTCCTACACCGCGCAGCAGGCAGCGGGTGTCGAGACCTGGGCGCGCGACAAGGAGCACGTCGAGAAAGCATTCGACTTCGGCGGTATGACCGCGCGCAATGGCGTGACTGCAGCGACGTTAGCTCAAAGCGGCTGCACCGGCGTCGAGGATGTCTTCGCAGGCGAGCGCAATTTTCTTTCGATCTATTCGCCCACGCCCGACTCTGAAGCGTTCATCAAAGATCTCGGCACGACGTTCGAGGTTATGAACACGAGTATCAAGCGCTGGTCGGTCGGCTCACCGATCCAGGCCGCGCTCGATTCGCTCGCCGCGATCATCGCCGAGCACAAGATCGACGCCGACGACGTGGAAAAGCTCACGGTCACGGTGAACGCGGTTGGCGCCCGCACGGTGAACGACCGCAGCATTCCCGACATCAACATCCAGCATCTGCTCTCGGTCATGCTCATCGACGGCACCGTGACGTTCGCTTCGTCACACGACGAAGAACGCATGCACGACCCGCGCGTGCTGCAACTCAAGAACCGCATCGCACTGAAGGGCAGGGAGGACTTCGAGCACCCGCGTCAGGGCATGATCGAGATCTTGACGCGCGACCGACGGGACCTCAAGCACCACACCAAGGCGGTCCGCGGGACGGCGATCAACCCGCTGACGCGCCCCGAGGTGGATGCGAAGTGTCTCGATCTGACGGCGCCGGTGCTGGGAAAACGCCGCGCGCGGCGTCTCATCGACGCCGTGTGGAATATCGAGCAGCTTCCCGATGCGCGCGAACTGAGGCCGCTGCTCAGGGTCTGAGCGCTTACTATGATCCGCGCTTGGTGAGTCCGAGCGCGTTCAGGACGTTTTTAAACCGCGCGACTTCTTCGTCCATCCATTTGCGGGTT
>DATFGD010000398.1:0-4035 GCA_035249725.1 Burkholderiales bacterium | reverse complement strand
GCTTTTGCGCTTGCGGGCCACGAAGGCACGCATGAGGCGTTGCGGTTCATCGGTCTTGCGCGCTTCAACCATCGCTGCGATGCCCTGCTGGACGGCGTCCGCGATCGACATCTGTTCCCAATCCTGCATGAGCCGCTTCTGCAGGCGAATGGCACGGGGCCCGGCACCCACGATCGCCCTAACCCAATTCTCGACTGCCGTGTCCAGTTCGGTGGGCCTCACCAGGCGATCGAGAAAGCCGCAGCGATATGCTTCATGCGCATCGACCACTTCTCCCGTGAACACCAGTTCGCGCGTCTTGCCCCAGCCGATGAGGCCGGGAAGCAGGCAGGCCTCCATTCCTGACGGAATGCCGAACTTCACCTCCGGCATGCCGAACTTCGCCGTATCCACCCCCACGCGCATGTCGCAGGAGGCGGCGAGTTCCATTCCGGCGCCGAGGCAATAGCCGTTCACGCGCGCGATCACCGGCACGGGCAGGCGGCGAATGGCGTCGCATGCGAGATGCGTCTTGGTGCTGATGTCTTCGGCGTCCTGGATATCGGCTTCCGCCATCTCGTTGATGTTTGCGCCAGCGATGAAGGAGCGATCGCCCGCGCCGGTCAGTACGGCGACGCGCAAGGCGTCGTCGGAAGCGAGATCGCGGAAAACGGAAATGAGCGCTTCCTTGCCTTTCCGCCCCAGTGCGTTGCGCTCCCCGGGATTGTTGACGGTCACGTACGCGACGCGACCGGCTTCGCCCCGCGTTTCGACGCGCGTGGTGACGAGTTCGCTCATCGTTTGTGAGGCTCCGCCGTGGCGCAGCGATCAGTAGGGTACGGAACCCCGCACCGTCGTGCGGTACATCAATCGTCTCAGCGGCAGATCGTAGTCGAAGGTGGCCTTGTGTTGGACCGCCATGTTGTCCCACATGAGGAGATCGCCCGGACGCCACTCGTGGGTATAGACGAATTCCGGCTGCACGATGTGCCGGTAGAGCCGCGCGAGCAGGGCCTCGCTCTCTTCCTTCGTGGCACCGGCGATGCAGGCGGTGTGGCCCTCGTTCACGAAAAGCCCTTTCTTCTTGGTCACGGGATGCGTGCGAACGACCGGCACCTCGACGTCGGGAACGCTCTTGAGCTGCGCTTCGGTGAGTTCGTACTCCACGACCACGCGACCGCCGCGGGCCTGTTCCGCTTTCTGTGCGCGTCGGTTCTTCTCCCGGTACGCAATGTAGCTGTGCACGTTCTTCATGCCCTCGAGTTTGCGTTTCATGTCGTCCGGAAGCGCGGCGTACGCCGCGGTGGTGCTCGCGAAAGCGGTCGGCCCCAGCGCGCGCCCGTCCTTGAACGGGACTTCGAGCGCATAGAGGGCGGACAGCATGCTCGGCTCATTCTTGTAGGAGAGATCGCTGTGCCAGAAGCGGCCCGCGTCCTGCGAGCCGATCGGCGTGCCGTCTTCGTCCAGCACATTCGAGATGATGAGGATCTCCGGATGCGCGTCGAGGCGGCTTTCCTTGCGCACGTGCGGCTCGAGCGGGCCGAAGCGGCGGGTGAAGGCGATCTGCTGTTCCGGCGTGAGCTTCTGGTTGCGAAAGAAGACGACTTCATTATCGAAGAAAGCGTCCGCGATTCGCGCGAACGCGGTGTCGTCCAGCGGTTGCGAAAGGTCGACCCCCGAGATTTCGGCGCCGAGATGTTTGCCGATGCGGCGAACGGTCATCATGGTGATTGCTTTTCGAGGGCCACGGATTTGACAGCCGGTTACCGGAACGCGAGCACAGCCGTTCAGTCGATCGAATGGTAGGGCAGGCACAGGATTCGGTCAACGATCGCACCGCATATCGCGCGCAACGGCAAAGGGACCGCCGCTTGACAGCGCATTCGTGTGTCCCTACCGTTCCTGCCGCGTCTCGGTAAACGACGCATCGCTGCGAGCAGAGGAGAGCAACATGAAACTATACGGTTCGCCCACGTCCCCTTACGTCCGCAAGGCGCGGGTGCTCATCAAGGAAAAGCATATCGACTGTGAATTCGTGACCGAGGATCCGTGGCCCGAGGACAGCCCGATCCCGCGGCGCAACCCGCTCGGCAAAGTACCGGTGCTGGAGATCGCCCCCGAAAGCTATCTCTTCGAATCGGTATTCGTCACGCACTATCTCGAGAATCTCGACGGCAAGCCGTTGCAGCCCAAGGATGCCGCGGGCTACTGGCAGGCGCAGTGGTGGCAGGCGCTGGGTAACGGCATCATCGACGCCGTCATCGCCCGCATACTCGAGACACGGCGTCCCGCGGACAAGCAATGGGCCGACAAGATCGCGCGCGAAGAATCGCGGGTGCAGCGCGCGACGAGCGTGGCGGAGGCCGCATTCAAGCGCGGGGAGTTTCTGGTGGGTAACGCCTTCACCATGGCCGATCTCGTGATGGGTGTGGCGATGCAGTACGTCGATTTCCGCTATGCACACGACTGGCGCGGCAAAGCGCCGAAGCTCGCCCGCTGGCATGCGGACGTCGTCGCACGGCCATCGTTCGAGGAGACGCTTCCGCCCGGTTTCGTCAAACCTTAGCGCTTTCAGACGTGTCAGGCATCACCCCGCCGCGCCGACGCGGCACCCTCCTCATTCGAGGAGGGGATAAAGATCGTCATTCCCTCCTTCATCGAGGGGTGGCTGCGCAGACGCGTCAGGCACCACCCCGCCGCGCCGGCGCGGCAACCCCTCCTCATCGGAGGAGGGGAAAAATCACCATTCCCCTCCTTCATTAGGAGGGGTGGCTGCGAGAGCAGACGGGGTGGTCTAAAAATGCCGCGAAGCAGTGACCGGCTTCAACGCTGGATCGAGCTTGAGTTCCAGAACGGTGTTGCGTTCGAGTCGCTGCGGCATGGACGCAAGTGACGATCGCAGCTCGCGTTCGGTCGAAGCCTGCGCGTAGTGCCAGCCGTAGAGCGTCGCAAGACCGCTGAAGTCCATGACCGGCGGCTCGAGCGTGAAGGAAGCGAGCTCGCCGCCGGCAAGACGACGTGCCGCCTCGTTGAGGGTGGCATAGCGCCGGTTGGAGAGGATCACGAGCAGTATCCGGGTGTTCCGATGCGCAGCCGTCCAAAGCGCTTCGGATGCATAGAGCGCCGAGCCATCGCCGATCACCGCTACCACCTGGCGTTCCGGGCACCCGATCGCCGCTCCGACCGCTGCGGCGAGACCCCAGCCGATGCCGCCGCTGCCATTGATGAGGTACTCCCCTGCGGGAAGCGTCATCCACTGTCGCACATCGGACGTGGAGAGACCCGACTCGTCCAACCACAACGCCGAGTCGTAACGCTCGAGCAGAAGGTGAATCGCGCGCGTAGGGTGGAGTCTCTTTTGCGGCGGCGGCAATGCGATCGCGGCGCGTGCGACCGACTTCCTGCGCGGCGCGTTGTAGTTCTCCTTGAGTTCGCACGTGATCGCTGCCAGCGCGGCGCGCGGATCGGCGACGTACGCCAGCTCGAATTCGCCCTCCGGCGCCATGACGGATGCGTCGTGCCCGAGCCACGCCTTGCGTTGCTGCAGTCGCCCTTCGCCATATAGCGTCGTACGGAAGCCGCGGCCGCCGACGAACAACAGCGCATCGTGCGGCGCGAGCCGTTCGACGATCTGCTTCATGCTCGGGGGCAGATACCCAGCGTAGGACGCCGCAGTGCTCGCAATCGGCAGCACACCGGTGTAAGGCGCGACATAGACCGGCGCGCGCATAAGCACGGCGAGATTTTCCAGTTCGCGCGCGGCACGGCTCCAATGCACGTCTTCCGCCGCGATCAGCGCAGGGCGCTTTGATGACGCGAGAAAGCGGGCAAAGCGCGCGGTGTCATCGGCATCGAGTGCTCCGAGACGCGGTGCGCTGACCGCGGCAGGGCTGGCATCGATGTTTTCCTCGAGGAGATCGGGTGGACAGATAAGGGTGACCGGCGCATAAGGCGGGGTCAGCGCTGTCCGCACCGCGCGCCGTATGTTGGCGGCTGCATCGTACTGGCTGTTCAGCGTAAACACCGCTTTGCACACCGTGCCCGCCATTTTGTCGA
>DATFGD010000397.1:0-6648 GCA_035249725.1 Burkholderiales bacterium | reverse complement strand
CTGGGTTTCCTGCCATTCAGCGTTGGGCTCCGAGTCGGCCACGATGCCGCCGCCCGCCTGCACGTGCAGGTTTCCGTCCTTGATCACGGCGGTTCGCAGGGCGATTGCGACGTCCATGTTGCCGTGGAAGCCGAGGTACCCCACTGCGCCCGCGTATACGCCGCGCTTTACCGGCTCGAGCTCGTCGATGATCTCCATCGCGCGCACCTTCGGTGCGCCGGAAACCGTCCCGGCCGGAAACGTCGCCCGCAGCACGTCGATTGCGCGCAAGCCCGCCCGCAACTTCGCCTCCACGTTCGAAACGATGTGCATCACGTGCGAATAGCGCTCGATTACCATCTGCTCGGTGACCCGCACCGTGCCGGTCTGCGCGACACGCCCCACGTCGTTGCGGCCGAGGTCGACCAGCATGATGTGCTCAGCGCGTTCTTTCGCGTCGGCCAGCAGCTCGTCCGCGAGCGCAGCATCCTCGACGGCGGTGGCACCGCGCCGCCGCGTGCCGGCGATCGGGCGCACCGTGACGGTATCGCCTTCCAGCCGCACCAGGATTTCGGGTGACGCGCCGACGACGTGAAAGCCGTCAAAGTCGAAATAGAACATGTAAGGTGAGGGATTCAGCGTGCGCAACGCGCGGTAAAGCGCCATCGGCGTCGCGCGGAAGCGTTTCGACATGCGCTGCGAAGGCACCACCTGCATGATGTCGCCGTCATAGATGTAGCGCTTCGCACGCTCCACTGCCGCGTGATAGGCCGCTTCGCCAAAGCCCGACACCGCCGGTTCGGACGGGGTAGAGGCATCCGCTGGTATCGCGACGGGCTGGCGCAGCTTGCCGAGCAGCTCGGATAACCGCGCCTGCGCCCGTTGGTATGCACCGGGTACACCCGGTTCGGCATAGACCACGAGCGAGAGTTTCCCGGAAAGATTGTCGACGATGGCGATCTCTTCCGATACGAGCAGCAGGATGTCGGGCGTTCCGAGCGGATCGGGCTTGGACGCGCCTGCGAGCCGCTTTTCGATATAGCGCACGGTGTCATAACCGAAGTAGCCCACCAGCCCGCCGCAGAAGCGCGGCAATCGCGGGTCCTCCGCAACGCGAAATCGCGCGAGACAGCCGTCGATATAAGCGAGCGGATCCACTGCGGTGGTTTCCTTCACGATGCGACCGCCGCCATATTCGATGCACGCGTGCCCGCGCACTTCGATCCGCACATCGGCCACGAGCCCGATGAACGAGTAGCGCCCATAGCGTTCGCCGCCCACCACCGACTCGAGGAGATAAGTGTATGGCCGGTTGGCGAGCTTGAGGTAGATCGAGAGCGGCGTATCGAGATCGGCAAACGTCTCGAGCACCAGAGGAACGCGGTTGTAGCCTGCCGCGGCGAGACGGGCGAATTCGGTTTCAGTCATGAACGACTCCACGGGTACTGCAGGTCATCGGGAAAGCGGTGCGTATAACGCACGCCGGAAAACGTGCTAGCGGCGCCAGGGCCGCCAGCAGGAGCCGGCGCGGCGCATTTTTTTCCGGTTTTCGCAACCCGTGGAGTGCATGAGAATCAAACTTTCTCGATCAAGCCTGCCGCTTCGAGGAGCGACGCAACTATAGCATCAACATCCAGCTCGCGCACATCGTGACCTTCGTTGTATCCGTAAGTGACACAGAACACCGGACAACCGGCTGCACGCGCCGCCTGTGCATCGTTGAGCGAATCACCGATCATCAGCATCTCCCGAGACGCGACGCGAAATTTATCGCACGCGTAAAGCAGGGGCTCCGGATCCGGTTTTTTCCGGGTCAGCGTGTCGCCCGCGACGACCTCTGAGAAATAGGGCGTCAGTCCCGTCTGCTGCAACAGCGGGCGCGTGAAACGCATCGATTTGTTCGTCACGCAGCCGAGCGGAAACCCGGCCGCGCGCATATGGTCAAGGCCTTCCTTGACGCCCGCGTAAAGGGTCGTATGCCGGCCATTCACACTGCCGTAACAACGCTCGTAGATCGGCAGCGCGCGCTCGAGCAAAGCCGGATCGATCCCGCCTTCGATATTGCCCGCGAGGGTGCGCTTCACCAAATTCGGAATCCCCTTGCCGACGAATGTGCGGATCAGTTCCGCGTCCAGCGGAGGACGTTCGAGCGCCTCGAGCATCAGATTCGCAGCCACAGCCAGATCCGGGATGGTATCGAGCAGCGTGCCGTCGAGGTCGATCATCACCGCTTTTAGCCGCAGCGGAAAACGCGCCCGCAGCCGATGACGCGCGAGAGCGGCGGAGTCCAAGTCAGACCCGCGCCAGTTCCGCGCGCAGGGCGCCGATCGTGGCCTTGTAGTCCTTCGCCCCGAAGATCGCGGAGCCCGCGACAAAGGTGTCCGCGCCGGCGCGCGCGATGTCCGCAACGTTATCGATTTTTACGCCGCCGTCGATCTCCAGCCAGACGTCGCGCCCGCTCGCGCTGATAAGGCTGCGCGCCGCACGGAGTTTGTTGAGCGCTTCGGGTATGAACTTCTGGCCCGGAAAGCCGGGATTCACCGACATGATGAGCACGAGGTCCAGCTCGCCCAGCACATGATCGAGCCATGCAAGCGGCGTTGCAGGATTGAGCACCAGGCCGGCTTTGCAACCGCAGCTCTTGATGAGCCCGATGGTGCGATCGACGTGTTCCGAGGCTTCGGGGTGGAATGAAATGATATTGGCCCCGGCCTCCGCGAAATCGGGAATGATACGGTCGACGGGCTTCACCATCAGATGGACGTCGATCGGCACTTGGACCAGCGGACGGAGCGCAGCGCATACGAGCGGCCCCACGGTAAGGTTCGGCACGTAATGATTGTCCATCACGTCGAAGTGCACGATGTCGGCGCCCGCGGCGACCACGTTCTGCACTTCCTCGCCGAGACGCGCGAAGTCAGCGGACAGTATGCTCGGTGCAATGCGGTACTTCATCCCGGTAAAACCCGACGCGACCCGGCATTCTACCCGTTATGACGCGGCACGCACCAGGCGCGCCCGCGGCGCCGCTTGCCTGGCGCAGTCAATTCAGGTGAAATTCGTGTATGGCAGACAAGAAGTACGAAGTCGCGGTCGCAGCGCGCTCGATGTTCATCCCCGATCAGTCGGACCCGCAAAGCGGGCGTTACGTCTTCGCTTACACCATTACCATCACGAACTCGGGCAACATCGCGGCGCAGCTCCTGAGTCGGCACTGGATCATCAGCGACGCCGACAATCAGGTCCAGGAGGTACGGGGAGCCGGCGTGGTCGGTGAGCAGCCGTTCCTGCGTCCGGGGGAAAGCTTCGAGTACACCAGCGGTGCCGCGATCGCCACGCCGGTCGGGACGATGCGGGGCAGCTACCAGATGGTGGCCGAAGACGGGGTCAAGTTCGATGCCGCCATCCCCGAGTTCACGCTTTCAGCGCCCCGCATTCTCCACTGAGCCTGCAGCAAAGCTATACGTTTGTTTTGGTTTCGCCGCCTGACATTGAGAAGGATCAGGAGGGCGGGTCGCCGGAATTGCGCTTGTCGCGCTGCTGGCGCGGCCATGTCCACCAGACGATGAGAATCAGGATCGCGAGCGCCACGCCGGCTTCGAGCAAAAGCCACAACAAGCCTTCCATGACGAACGCTATACTTCCCGCGGCAAATGCCGCACTTTAACCAACAACGATTGAATTTCCAACTGCGGCTCGCGCGCTGGATCCGCACTGTCGCGGTGTCGCTGCTCACCGGGTGTGAAACGGCGGGCCCGCCCAAAGTCGCGGCGCCGCCGACCGCGCCGCCTCCACCGCGCGCTCCAACGGCGCCTGCTGCCGCGCCTGAGGTCCCGAGGCCCATTGCACCGGCAAATGGCGCCGCGTTACGGCACGCGACGTGGGCGGAACTGCCCGCCTGGCGCGATGAGAATGCCGCATCGGCGTGGGACGCCTTGCTTGCGAGCTGCAGCGCGCTCGCGAACCGCGACGTATGGCGTAACGTCTGCGCGTTGGCGCAACCATCGCGCAAGCTCGAACGCGAAAGCGCCCGGCGTTTTTTTGAGGCGCACTTTACACCCTACCAGCTCGTGAATCCGGATGGCTCCCGCGAGGGCCTCATTACCGGATACTACGAGCCGCTTCTGCGTGGGAGCCGCCAGCCGTCCGAGCGCTACCGGCATCCGGTGTATGCCGTCCCCGACGACCTGCTGGCGATCGACTTGGGCGATACCTACCCCGAACTGAAGGGCAAGCAGTTCCGCGGGCGGCTCGAGGGTCGTCGCGTTGTGCCCTACTACGACAGGGCGGGGATTGAGAATGGCAAAGCGGCCGTGCGCGGGAAGGAGATCGCGTGGGTCGAGGACGCGATCGAGCTATTCTTTCTCCAGATTCAGGGATCAGGCCGCATTGCGCTCGACGACGGACGCACGCTGCGCGTCGGATACGCCGATCAGAATGGCTACCCTTATCGCTCCATCGGCCGATGGCTCGTCGAGCAGGGCGAGCTGCCGCTGGAGAAAGCGTCGATGCAGGGCATCAAGGCATGGGCGCGGCAAAATCCGGACCGGCTCGCGGCGTTGCTGAACTACAACGCGCGCTATGTCTTCTTCCGCGAGTTGCCCGCTGAACTTCCCGGACCGATCGGTGCACTGGGCGTTCCGCTGACCGCGCAGCGTAGCGTCGCCGTCGATCCCGCGTTCGTGCCGCTCGGCGCACCGGTTTATGTCGCAACGACCTGGCCCAACACTACGAGACCGCTCAATCGCCTCATGCTTGCACAGGATACCGGCAGCGCAATACGCGGGCCCGTCCGCGCCGACTTCTTCTGGGGGTTTGGAGCCGATGCGGCGCGCGAAGCGGGGCGCATGAAGCAAACGCTGCGCATGTGGGTGATGTTGCCAAACGGATACCCCATCTCCGCAAAGTAAACAGCCAGCCGCAGTATTACGGTAAACGAGCGAAGGCTTCCGCATTCCAGTCGATACGCATCATCAGGCGGCTTTTGACCGCCTGACCGTCCTTCTCCGCGGGAAAAAATCCCACACGATGCAGCGCTTCCCGTATCTGTTTTTCCGCGGCGGCATCAGCCTTGCGCTCAACAACCGATACGTCTTCGACGTTACCTATCTCGTCGAGGGTGACCATGATGAGCAGCGATAGACTCGGGCTCGTTCGACCCGCGATGATTTCCAGATCATCGCGCAGCGATTGGCGCAGCTTTGGATAGACGTCCAGTTCATGCGCACTGTAGTAATGCTCGTTCGCGCTGCTTTCCCGCCGTGCGGGGCCTTGCATACCCGTTCCCTCAGGTTCAGCCGCGTCCTGCTCCTGCGCATGTCGAATCGGGCGCTCGGCGGCGGCCGCTCGGCGCGCTTGCGGACTCACTCGCGGACGGAAATTCTCAAGCGCGGGCGCTTCCGAGTACAAGGTACCCGGATCGGACGCCGGTTTTGCGCCCGGCAGCGCAGTAGCGTGCTCCAGCTGCGCAAAGATCGGTGAGGCAGCCCGGGGCGCTGCAAAGTTGGGGCGGTCCACCGTCACGTGCAAGCCGACAATGACGTGGACACCGACCGAAATGCCGATGGCAACGCCGAATCGCGTTACGCGTGCGGGTGATAGGGTGATACGGGGTGGGGAAGAAAGGTTTGCCATGCCGGTCTAACGCGCCGGCAAGCCCGCTGTTTACTGCGCCGCGCGGTTTACTGGGCAGGCAGGGAACTCAAGGCCTGCTCGATCTTCGCCGCCGGGAGGAAGCCGCCGATATGGCGGCCGTTTTCCAGATAGATGGCCGGCGTGCCGCGTATGCCGAAGCGGCGCATGAGCTGCCGGTTCTTCTCGATCGGGGTGGTACAGCTCTTATCGCCCTGTGGCAGCGCGGCATTCAGCATCAGGTCGTCCCACGCCTGGGCCCGGTTCTCGGCACACCACACGGCCCGCGCTTTCTCCACCGAGTCCTGTGACAGGATGGGCAGGAGAAAGGTGTAAATCGTCACGTTGTCGACCTTCACGAGCTCGCGCGAAAGTTGCTTGCAATAGCCACAGTTCGGGTCTTCGAAGGTGTAGAGAATGCGCTTGCCGTCGCCTTTGACGCGTTTGATCGCCGAATCACGTGCGCTCGCGAGTGCGTTCACGACCATCCGGCCCGAATTGTCCTGGGTGAGATTGCGTGGCGGCAGCGTTCGGATATCGTAGATGCTGCCCGCAAAGAAGTATTCGGCCTTCTCGTCGGTATAGACGATTTCGCCATCGAGCACCACCTCGTAAAGCCCCGCAAACGGCGCGGGGACTACGCTCTCGATCGTCATGTGGGGGAAACGGCCCTGGAGCGCCTGCCGGACGGCCGCCTCGTCGGCATGCGCAAGAGCCGTCATGCCACCTGACAAGAGTAGTGCGCCGACCGCAATTCGTCCCCGCATCGTTCTATCCTCGAAAGTGGTGTGCCGGAGGGCACTCACGCAACGGCACGCCGCAGCAGCAGCTTCTTGAGCGGGGGCAGCGCATCGACCCCGTTCAGACCGAGATTGCGCGCCCGCACGAGCCACGCGTTCTCGTGTGCAAAAAGTTTGTGCAGCCCATCCGTCGTGAGCTGAAGCGCGAGGACGTCTTCACGGCGCGCCCGCTCGTAGCGCCGCAGCAGATGGTAATCACCGCAGTCCGTTTCGGCACCGCGCTCGCACAAGACCGACG
>DATFGD010000396.1:0-3869 GCA_035249725.1 Burkholderiales bacterium | reverse complement strand
AGACGCGATGCTGCAGCGACCGCTCCGCGCACCGCGGCGTGTGCGATCCGCGGCGCGTCCGGGCGCTTCGAGCCGCGCTCCATATACGGAAACTGGAAGCGCAGCGTCGCAATGCCGCGTTGCGCCAGTTGATCCGCGGTCGCGACCATGAATGCGTGCGCCATCCCGGCGCCGGCGCCATGCGCAAGGACGCAACAGGCGCGCGCATCGGGCGGCGTCTGCAATAATCCCGAAACGGGCGCCGCCCCATCGATGGCGATGGTTACCGGTTCTGCGTGGATCCGAGCTATAGCCTGCCCCGTCGACGACTCTGCGTTTACGGGGAGGATACCCGATTCACGTCACAGAACATGAGAGCGTTATCTCGGTCTCACCGCAGGGACCAGGAGAACCAAACGCTGGGCGCCTCCACCGCGGGATACCGATAGGCGTAATCGCGGTAGTAATAGTCTCGATGCCTCGTCCGCGGGTGGTAGTGATGCCGATCGTAGCGCTCGTAGTTGCGTTCCCAATGCCGGGAGTGGCCGCGGTTGTGGCGCCGATCAAAATGTCGGTCGTGCCGCTCCGAACGATGGTCCCGGTGCCTCACCTGTTGAATCGACTGCTTGCCGCGCCAGCCGTGGCCGCTTTCGTCCTTCCATGAATCCGCCCACGCCGGTGCGCCTGTAAAGAGCAGCCCTGTAGCCAGTCCAGCGATCAATAGTTTCATTGCACTATCCTCTTCGGTCGTCTTCCCCTGCTTGATCGGTTATGGTATTTCGCCGTGAGTTAGATCTGACACGGCTTGCACCATTAGACTAACGAAGTACGCGCCTTTGTTTGTGAGGCGCCCGTGATTTTGTGTAAGACTTTGTTACACCGGCGCGCGTCCGCAACGCGCGCTTACAAGCGCATCAGTAAAGGATCGAAGGGAGAAACGCGCCTTTCGGCTCCTCGTACGGCCCCGTCGTCATCAGCGTCATCGGCTGCACGATCCGCAGTCCCTGCTGCAGGCTCCAGCGCATCAGTGCGGCATTGCGCGTCGGAAGGAGAAATCCGGGGCCGGCGAACGAGGGTGCCGAGGCGATCAGGGCCTGCACGTCCTCGTCTGTCTCCCCGACCGCGTGGCCAAAGAAACCGACGCCGGTGGTATAGCCGGTAACGCGAGCGCCGCGCTCGACGACCATCGCCGTGCCTTGCTCAAGCGCCGCACGCAGCTCCCCGGCACGTGCATGGCCGTGAATGCGTCGGCACAGGGCGTTCGCGGCATCGAGATCCGAGTGCGTCGCGGCGCGGACTGCGCGGTCGTCAATACGGGGCCCTCTGATGGATCCTTGCATGATGGAGAGCGGTTCGCGGGCGATGAAGCCCAGCTTGGTATACAGCGACAGAGAACGGGTGTGGTAAGCCGCCTGTACTAATCGTACGATGGGAATGTCCTGCTCGCGCGCATGCTCGAGCACGCGTTCCATGAGCTTGCGGCCGACGCGGCCGTTCTGAACCGCGGGATCCACCGTAATGGGGCCGACCCCGGCGACCGGGCCGTCCTTCCATAGGAAATTGCTGCCCACCACGCGCCCGTCGCGTTCGGCCACCACACCGTATATGTCGGTTCGCGACAGCATGTGCTTGAACAAATCGATGGCGACATCCGGATTGGGAAAGTCGGGCGGGAAAGCATGTTGCTCCGCGATGGTTTTGAACGCGGTGTAGCAGATTGCGCCTGCGGGTGCGGCGTCATCCGGCGCGGCCGGACGCAACTTTGGATCCATCGAGTCCTCCGTTTCCTTTACGGGTGCAACTCTACACGGCTCGTGTTTCGGCCACATGACGCCGAATGGATCACTTTGTTTCATCCGTGTAACAGCGCATTAAGCGACCGGGCGCCACGCTCGAGTTGCGGGAATCGGTAGTACTGCATTAGGTTACGCGCTGCAACCGCAAGATGGAGACCAGCACATGTTGATACGCGGTAAGTGCCACTGCGGGAACATCGCGTTCTCCCTCGAGTGGGGGCCCGATCCCGTCGAGATTCCAGCTCGCGCCTGCACCTGCTCGTTTTGCACGAAACACGGTGGCCTGTGGACTTCCAAGCCGGATGGCGCTCTGGAAATTCTGATCAAAGACGCCTCGCTCGTCTCGAATTACACGTTTGGCACGCGAACTGCCGAATTCCATACCTGCGTCCGCTGCGGCATCGTGCCCGTAGTGACCAGCTTGATCGATCACCGTCTTTATGCGGTCGTCAACGTGAATGCATTCGAAGGCGTCGATCCATCCATCCTTCGCCGTGGATCAGCCAGCTCCGATGGGGAAGGCGAGGGCACTCGCCTCGCGCGGAGGCAGCGCAACTGGATTGGCAATGTCAAACTTCTGCCCGGCGGCACTGGCGGTTAGTGCACCATGCGGGCAAGCCGCTATACTTGCAACGGGATACGCGGCCGTGCCGTGGCAGACAACAAAACTTCGAGGAAGACTCTATGGATCGACGTACTGTAAGGGCTTGCAATGCATTCATCATTCTGGCGACGGGCGCATTTGCAGCAGGCCCAACCTACGCGCAATCCCCCGCCTATCCCACCAAATCGATACGCATGATCATCGCACTGGCGCCCGGCGGTGGCGTCGATACGACGGGCCGCTTCATCGCGCAGAAGTTGAGCGAAGCGTGGGGTCAATCGGTGGTGGCCGACAACCGTCCCGGCGCGGGTGGAACGATTGCCGCTGAATTGGTGGCGCGAGCGGCGCCCGATGGCCATACCCTGCTCATGACCTCATCCGGGATAACGATCACGCCGAGCCTCATGAAATTGTCTTACGATCCGAGAACGGACTTGCTGCCGGTGACGCAGGCGGCCATTTCGCCGGGCGTTCTCGTGGTACATCCCTCGCTTCCCGTGAAAAATGTAAAAGAACTGATCGCCTTTGCCAAAAGCAAGCCGGGTGAGCTGTTCTTCTCGTCTTCGGGGCAGGGCTCGGCGCAGCATCTGACGATGGAGTTGTTCTCGCAAATGACGGGGCTCAAGATGACGCACGTGCCTTACAAAGGCACGGCACCGAGCATTACGGATGTCGTTGCGGGGCGTATCTCGCTCACGGTGGCGAGCGTAATCTCGACTCGGCCCATGTTTACTACGGGCAAACTGCGCGCATTGGCTGTCGTCGGCCCCAAGCGCACGCCGGCCCTTCCGGAATATCCGACGGTCGCAGAGTCCGGTGTGCCCGGTTTCGGCGTCGACAACTGGTACGCCCTGTTTTTGCCAGGCAACACGAATAAGGACATCGCGGTCAAGCTGCAGCAGGCCATATCGCGCGTGCTGCTCGAACCGGCGACTCGTAAAGTGCTGCTCGGCCAGGGGCTCGATGCTGTAGGCAACTCGCAGGAAGACTTCGCCAAACTGTACGCGAACGAAATATCCAAATGGGCGAAGGTGGTGAAGCTGGTCGGGATGGGTCCGAACTAGCGTCGTGACCCATAAATAACTTCCATGTTTCCGTTCGGTCTGAGCTTGTCGAAGACCGAACGGAAACAAAGCCGTTCATGGTTCCCTTCGGCTGTGCTCAGGACAGGCTCAGGCTCTACCACGAACGGCAATGTATCTGCAGGACACCACACTGGCCAGTAAGACATAAATGGGGTGGTCCCCCACAGACTGCACGACCGGGTCAGAGCCATCGCATGAGTACCGCCGACGTCGAGAGGTTTTTTGAAACGCTAGAGCGACCTGATACGCCGAACAATTGGTTGGTGGCGCCGGCAGACTTCTTCATCAAGCCGGACGTCGTGACGCCTGTGTTTCAGATCCCCATGTCCGTCCTGATCGATACCGTCAGGTCGCTTGTGCTCCAGAAGAAGGGCGCTGCCATTGTTGAGGAATCGCCCAAGGCGC
>DATFGD010000395.1:0-2104 GCA_035249725.1 Burkholderiales bacterium | reverse complement strand
TGCCACCCATGATACGGCGTTTGCGCTAGCACTGTTCGCGCAGGGCATACGCATCACGAGTGCGACTGGAGCGGTGAAGACCCGCGAGCAGGAGATCGCGGACGTGCGGCCATCGCCCGGGCTCACCATGAACTACTTCCGCACCGAAGACGTGGCGATTCATGTGTACGCGGACACGGCCGTGGTGGTCGGCAATGCGCAGTGGGAATTCACGACCGGCGGACAAATGCGCACGCTGCGCCGGCGCTACAGTGCGCGCTACACACGCGGGGGTTCGCTCGCCTGGCGCATGGTCGAGCTTCACCTCTTCGATCCGCCAGCCGCGTTATCGACCAGCGCTCCGGTTCCGCCCACGACCGGTGTCGAAGGGCGCTGGCAAGGCCGGCTGCCGAGCGGGCTCAACCTGGTGCTGGACGTCACCAAAGCCGCCGATGGTCTCCTGTTCGCCACGCTGATCAGCGTCGACCAGGGCAATGGACGCGTGCCGATCGAACAGATTGTGCAGCGCGGCGATTCTGTGCACGCGGAGTTGCGCACGGCGAACGCACGATACGACGGTGTGATCAGCGCCGATCGGCTGCGTCTGAACGGCATCTGGACGTCGGGCACGGCCAGGCCGCTCGACTTCACGCGAATGGCCAGCGCACCGCCCGAGTTGCTGCCGGTACGGCCGCCGTCACCGTTCGGGCTGGCGGCCACCCTCAGCGTGCCGGTGCCGCCAACCGTCGTCGCCGGTGATGGCAAGCGTCATCTCGTCTACGGAGTGCATATCGGCAATTACGCGCCGGCGGAACTGCTGCTCACGCGCTTCGAGGTCTTCGATGGCGCGAAAGCGCTGCTGCGTGTCGAGGGCAGGGACCTGGCTGCCATCGTTTCGCAGAGCAGATTTACCAATGACACTCGCTCGATCCAGGCGAGTGGTACTGCCATCGTGTACGTGTGGGTCACGCTGGACAGCGCGGGGCGCGCGCCGACCAGCCTGCGTCATCGCATCACAGCCAACAACCAGACAACCGAAGCCGTAGTTCCGGTTGCGCCACTGCCCGCGATCGTGATCGGACCACCACTGCGCGGCGCCGACTGGGTCGCCAACAACGGGCCAGGCAATTCCTCGGTCCATCGACGGTCGCTGATCCCGGTCGGTGGCCGGGTCACGATACCGCAGCGCTTTGCGACCGACTGGGGCAAGCGCGACGCTGACGGTCGCATGTTCCAGGGTGATGAGAAGGACAACAAATCCTACTTTGGCTACGGCGCCGACGTGATTGCAGTTGTTGATGCAATCGTGGTTCGAGCGACCGATGGCATTCCAGAAAACGTGCCTGGTTTCGATTCGCGGGCCGTGCCAATGACTCCGGAAACCATCAGCGGCAATCATGTCATCCTCGACCTCGGTCAGGGCCGCTATGCCTTCTACGCGCACCTGGTGCCGGGCAGCGTGCGGGTCAAGATCGGCGACCGTGTGAAACGCGGGCAGCTGCTCGGACGGGTCGGCAATTCCGGCAACAGCACGGGTCCGCATCTGCACTTTCAGATTTGCGATTCGATTTCGTCGCTGGGTTCGGAAGGACTGCCCTACGTCATTGACAGTTGGGAACTGCAGCGCTCACCGGGCACCTGGGAGCGCCGCACGCGTGAGATCCCGCTGCAGAACGTGCGCGTGCGATTTCCGGGCTGATTTAATCGGAGATTCCAGACAGCGTTTCCCGCGGGGATCGCTAAGATTTACGGAAAGTTCGCGGGTGCATTCAGTGACCCAGGCTTACTTCAAGCACCCGGCAGGCGACGGTTTCTTGTTTAATTACTACCACCAAAGTGCGTTGCACACGACAGCTCGCTAACGGCCAGGCCTGGCCGTTACGATGCGCCATGAGCTACATCGCGTCGTGGTAGTAACGAAAAAAATGGAGCCTGCATAGCGTCGCGTCAGAAGCGGTGCCGGCAAGCTTCCAGCGAACTTTCCGTAATCGTAGCGAACTCCGCGGGAAACGCCTCGTTTGCATTGGCACACCTCAGGAGCAGAATGAAATGAGAGTACTTAGGTTCGGACTGCCCGGACTGCTTTTCGCCGTGGGCCGCCGGAGCGCAGGAGCCGATCTCCATT
>DATFGD010000394.1:0-3573 GCA_035249725.1 Burkholderiales bacterium | reverse complement strand
TAATGCCCGCGTTGCCGCTGATCCGAAGCGGAAGGCTGGTCGCGCTCGGCGTGACCACAACCGACCGCGTGCCCCTGCTGCCCGACGTGCCCTCGCTCGGGGAGTCTGCGCTACCCGGTTTCAAGTACGACGGCTGGTTCGGGATCTGGGCGCCGGGTAAGGTGCCGCGCAAGACCATCGACGCGATCTCGCGCGAAGTCGGGCGCATCCTTGCACTGCCCGATGTCACAGAGCGTATCGTGAGCCAGGGGGCGACACCCAAATCGAGCTCTCCTGCGGACCTCGACCAGCTCGTACGCTCCGAAGTCGAAACGCGCGGTAAGGTGTTGAAGGCTTCCGGCGCGGGCGGCAGCTAAGCGCGTTTCCAGCGGTTACCGGGCCGCTCAGAACAGCCGGCATAGCAGGTCAAAGTTGGCCGCTATGCCGTCCGCTACGAGGCTCATTCTTCGTAGCGGACATCTATTCCTTCGGAATCGCCCACCGCCCGGCGCAGCAGATTGACCAGGCTTTCGGATGCGCCGCTTTCCTGGAGGAGATCGATCGTCGCCGTATCGATGAAATAATCTTCATCGGTTTGATCTTCCTCCTCGAGTTGGTCGATGAGCGTCTCGATATCCTCGTCCGATACGATGCCCAGCAGGGCACCGGACTGCTTGTTGTAGAGCTTCGGCATCGTGTTCTCCGTTATGTTGAAGTCGGTGGCGCGGTCGCCCTGAACGACGGCCTTGCGGCAATCGGGTCGAACCATTCGGACAGCTTTGGGTGCGTATAACGCCAGCGAAAACCGGGAATGCGTGCTTCGAGACCGAGTGCGCATGCGAGCGTGATCTGGACCATATTGACTGTGCCGCGCATAAGCGGATGGTCGATTTCACGCGCCCAGACGTCCACCATGCGCCGGGCGCGATCTGTCTCGTGCTGAACTACCGCCGGTGAACGCTCGTTCTCGGGCCGCACTATCTCGCGACTCCAGACCGAGAGACCGTCCAACATGCTTCTCGCCAGAGCTTCAAGACGGCGCGCCTGCCATGATTGATCATCGCCCGGGAGATCGAACGCCGGCGCGCCATCCAGATGATCGAGGTATGCGCAAATGAGGGCGGATTCCTCCAATCCGACGCCATCGTCACGTACGAGATAGGGGACGCGGCCGGATGGGTTGATGCCGTAATAGGGACTGTCCGCTACGCGTGTCAGTGCGGCGACCGTCTCCACCCGGCTTTCCAGTCCCTTTTCCAGGATTACGATTCGGGCCATGCGCGCGTAGGGAGAGCCGGGAGTGATGTAGAGCTTCATTGTTTAGAACTTTCGGTTTGCACGATATCGCTACCCACTTTCGCGAACGTGATGAGTTCGCGCGTGGCGGCCAGCCCGCGAGTGTGAATTCGGTCGAGCAGCGCCAGGTCCTCAATAGTGAGGGAACTTAGGTTCTTCCCAGCCTGCTCCAGCACGAAGAGAATTCGGCTTGGAAGTCCCTCGCTGCCATAGTGCTGCGATATTTGATCGCTCGATTCAGACAACTAAGCATTCCTCCTGATTGTCGCCGGCGGGGATCGGGGCGCAGATTTCACAGCCGCGTCCCATGCCCCTTAACGTGTTCCAATCACGCGCGTGCGCAAGCGCTGCGAAGCGCTTACACGCATCGCTGTAATTAGCGGGTTATGTGGCATAGAGCACGTCCCATTGCGCTGCGGCCTCCCTACCGAGCTTCCCGAAGCCACGATGACCGAGCTTTCTCTCCATTCCCCGAGTTTGTCCGGCTTGCAGAGGAGGCAGTCCGGCGATCATCAACCAGAACCACAGCGATCCGAAGCGCATGCTGTAGCGGCAGAAACCAAGCCTCCTCCATCGTTCCCAATGTGCACGCTGCTTCGGCGACATCGTGATGCTGCCATTTAACGTTCCGCATGAGACGCCGCGCAGCGGTCGGTCTCGATGCGGCGGTTAACGGGCTCTGCTTTTTGGCTGCGGCCAGAGCTTCGGCTCACGTGCCGTGTGAAGTACCGTGAGCACGACGACGCTCTTGGGATCGATGCGATAGAAGACGGCATACGGGAATCGCGACACGTTGGCACGCCGTACTTCGCCGTGCACGCGGCGAAACATTTCGGGGATCCGTTCGATCGCGTCGAACGTGGCGTCAACCGCCGCAAGGAACTCCTCCCCTAAACCAGCGCGTTGATCTTCGTACCACCCATATGTTCCAGCCAAGTCCCGCCCTACCTTGCGGCGGTACACGACTGGCAGGGCCATCAGCGTCGGCGGGCCTCAGCGAGCACTTCGTCTCGCGATACAACATCGTCCGGGTTGCGCTCGTGTTCGGCAAGGCGCTCATCAATCACCGCGCGATGAGCATCCCCAAGCGGCACCCCCGAGGGATCGGCAACGAGGCTTTCCCAGATAAGCTCGGCGAGGCGCAACCGTTCCTCGACCGGGAGTTTCAGAATTTCGGCGACGTCTGTATCACTCATGGTGTATAGCCTACCACCATCTCATAGAGCGCGCTAACGCTGCAATTGAGAGGCGGCCGACGAGCGTAGCGAGGAGGGAATCGCAAGCTCGCTTGCGACCGTCCTCTCGAATTGCTTGTTAAAGCGCATATGCGCTGCCCTCACGTTTTGTCTGGTAAAGGCAGCCCGTGGGCGCGCAGAAAGGAGAGCTTGTCCCAATAGCCGCGCTGAAACACGATTTGTCCGCCGACGATACGAAAGAACCCACAGCCCCGTAGACCAAGGGGGTCTCGCCATTCAAGAATCCCCCATTCGCCATCCTCGAATATGTTCTCCACCTCGCAGACCATAGTCGCTGACGCAAAGCCCGCAGCGAACATCTCTCGAATCGCTCGTCGGCCATGTACCGGAGACTCAGCAACCTGATGATTCACCGCATCCTCCGCATAGAAAGCGGCGAGTGCATCAGGGTCTGCACGATTGAACGCATCGACCCAAGCCTGAACCACCTGGCGCGGGTGGATCACCGCTGCCGTCAGAGCGCGCGTGAAAGGCTCCACGATCTCCTGCTCGGTGAGCTGCATATTGTTCAGCGTAATGTCTGATTCGAGGCTGAGCGATTCGCTCAGGGCGTACACCTTGCGTACGGTTTCCGTCTCCAACGGAATCTGATCGGTCTGATGACGGGTCGCGATTCGTTGCAGACACAGTTCCAAGGGAGCCGTGACTCGGGCGATGACGATTTCCGATCGAGGCCTTAGCGATAGCAAGGCGTCCAGGATTTCCGAGGATGCGCCAGTGGTTTCCACGCACACGTGAGGATGCTGGGCGAGAGCCCGGGCGAGTACCGGGTGAACCCTGGCTATTCCTTCGGCGATGATTGGTTGCCGCGCGGCCGCTTTGCAGTCGCGGTGATACGCCAGCCACAGGGGCTCGACGTGAAAGAAATGCACCCCAAGTCGAGCCTCGAGAATGCGGCCGATGTGGCTCTTCCCACTACCTTTAGGGCCGACGAGGATGACGAACATGCGCTCTAACGTCCCGCATGACCCGCCGCGAAGCGGTCGGTGTCAATGCGGCGGTTAGACCCCTTTCTCGTCCGAGGCCCGAATAGCCTGCATGA
>DATFGD010000393.1:0-4727 GCA_035249725.1 Burkholderiales bacterium | reverse complement strand
ATCCCGAGAACGAATAATGCCTGGCCTGCTGATCCCGAGAAGCGCGCTCCATCCACATCGACGACGGGGCGCAACAGCGTCGGCGCGGTGTAGTAGAGGACTGCACCGATCATGCTGGTGATGATGAGGCCGCACACAAAGAGCGCCCAGCCGAAGCGGCGCGACCACCGTCTCGACTGCATGGTCGTTCCGCATTGGGGGCAGTGCGAAACAAACCTGTGCGTCTCATAGCCGCACGAATAGCATTTGCTGAGATCTTCCAGGTCGGTCCCATCCCCCTTGCCGTGGAACATACCCGCACGCACGTCAACGTGGCGGAAGAGCACCGTGCCGCCGCCGAAAAGCAGCGCCATCACGCCGTAGATGAAGAGGATGCCGCGTGCGGTGTCGCCGGCGGCCGCTTCGGGCAGCAGGAAAGGCAACGCCGTCGCCACGATGCCGCTCGCGAAGAACGCGAGTGCCGTGGTCCGCCAGCGGTGTGGTTTGCGCATCTTGTTATTCCGGGATATGACAGATATGCGGATGTTACCGCACCGCGTTCAAAGCGCGAGCACGCCGCACCAAGCGATGAGCGCAACGGGGTCTGGTGAAGTAGCAGACGCTGAGCGCAGGCCTTCGAAAATGCGTACTGGTTGCGAGAGTGTGCACCGGTTCCTTGATTTTTCCGGAACGACCGCATCACAATGTGCGCATCATGGGACGAATGCAGGTGGTAGCATGGCCAAGCGTTTAGTAGAACGCGCGCGTCGCTTTCAGGTGAGCCGCAAAGGCGAGCTGCGCCTCGACGAGCAGCGCTTCAACGGCCTCATCCAGAACATCAGTCAGAACGGCATGTTCGTCGTCGGCAATTACGATCTCGAGGTCGGGATGGAACTCTGGATCAAAGTCGAGCTGGCCCCGGGGCTGCCCTTCGACGGGAAGATCAAAGTCAGGCATTTCGACGACGGTTGTTTCGGCGCCGAAATCATCGAAGCCGATCCGCAGTCACGCAGAAACTGGAAACAGTTCCTGGAGACACATTACGCGGGTCAATCAGAACTTCCCGAGAGACGCTCTCGATTGTAGTCGCACGGCGCGGCCTCTTAAGTGAGGGCGCTGGCATCGCAGTGTCGCCGCTGTCCCGAACTGCAACGGCACGCGCGGCGGGCCGCTGGAAACTACGCGGCGGCGCGCTCCGGCCGCATGAGCGCTCCGCGTTGCGCGAGCAGCGCCGCGGCGTTCCCGGTGAGTATCTTCTGGCGCGCTTCGTCGCCGATCTGCGCTTCCTCGAGCGCCTTGCGCGTCCAGTCGCAGCCGAATTCGGTGCCGTCGGTGCCGCACACGATGCGCTCGGCGCCGTAGAGGCGCACGCCGGCCTCGATCGCACATGGGCCGAACGAGTTGCAGTCCACGTAGACCTTCGCGCGGCGAAAACGCGCCGAGGGCAGCTCCTCGTGCGGCGTGTCGAGCAGACAGCGGTGATCCATGCGCTCGACTTCGTAGGGGATGTTGCCGCCGAGATTGTGCATGTAGAGCGTTGCGTCGGGGTAGGTCGCAAGGAAGTCAGTCAAGCACAACGTCATCATCGCCGAAGACAAGCTCGCCTGCATGTCGAGCGTGCCGTTGCGGCGGCGCGCGTTGTCGGTGTCGCCGCCGTGCTTCGGGAAGGCATCGCCCGGCCGCGGCCCGTGGTGGATGAAGAGCAGCGCGCGACGCCGATTCGCGACTTCGAGCACGGGACGGATCGCCTCCGCGTTTTTCTTCGTCAGGAAGAAATTCGCCGGCACTTGCGCACCGACGATGCCCGGCAGGCCGAGCGCGCGATCGAGCTCTGCGGCGGCGGCCGAAATATCGGTGAGCGGCAGCGCGGCGTGGGCGACGAAGCGGTCCGCGTGCGCCTTGCAGATCCTGGAGAAGGCGTCGTTGACAAGTCGGCAGAGCGGGACGGAAACCTCGAGCGGCTGCGACTCGATCCAGCAGAACGAGCCGACGAGCGAGAGCACGTTCACCGTCACGCCCTGGCGGTCCATCCGCGCGAGGTGGTAGTCCACGTCGTCGAACGCCGTCGCGAGCGGCTCCTCACCGTAGCGCGACTTGAGCACTTCGACGCCGTCCGCGTTGCGCGCGATGTGTGGCTCCTTCGTGCGGCTGCGCAGCGCGTCGGCGAGCTCCGCGGGCCGCCAGTGGGCATGCATGTCGATCATGGCCGTGTCCTCCTAGGGTGTTCCGCCAGTCTATCCCAATTTACTGGGACTGGATGTTCCGCTCCGCTATCACGCGCCGCCACTTCGCCTGTTCGTTCTTGAGGTAAGCGCTGGTTTCGCCTGGCGTGGTGGGGACGGATTCCATCCCGCTTTTCTCGAAACGCTGCAGGATCACGGGATCATTCAGGGTCGCCCGGACCTTTTCATTCAATGCTCTGACGATAGCTGGCGGCGTGCCCGCGGGCACCGCGACCAAGTGCCACGCCACCATCTCGAATCCGGGCAGTCCCGATTCGGCGACGGTCGGCAGGTTGGGAAGCGCCGATGAACGCTTGAGGCTGCTGACGGCCAGCGGGCGCAGACGGCCGGTCTCGGCCAGGCGCGCGGTCTGTGAAATATTCGAGAAACCGACCTGCACTTCGCCGCCGACCACAGCGGCGAGCGCCGGCCCGCCGCCCTTATAGTGAATCGGTCGGATCGCGGTCTTGCCGAGCAGGTTGAACAGCTCGCCGGTGATGTGCGCGTTGGTGCCGATACCGGAGGAGGCGTAGTTGAGCTGGTCCGGTTTCGACTTCGCGAGTGCCAGCAATTCCTTCACCGAGTGGACCGGCAACGACGGATGCACCGAGATTGCGGTCGGGACTTTGGACAGCAGGGAAACCGGCGTGAAGTCCTTCAAGGGGTCGTAGCCGGCATTCTTGTAGAGAATGGGGCTGGTGACGAACGCCACGGTATGCACGAGCAGCGTGTAGCCGTCGGGCGCGCTCTCCTTGGCGATGCGCGTGCCGATCTGTCCGGAGGCGCCGCCGCGGTTGTCGATGACCATCTGTTGCCCAAGCAGGTCCGAGAACTTGTCCTGGATTGCGCGGGCATTGAAATCGGTGCTCCCGCCCGGCGGAAATGGTGCGATCAGGCGAATCGGCTTCGTCGGGTAGCGCTCCGCCGCTTGTGCGGGCAGGGCGGCGGCCGCCAGAAGGGCGGCAGTCAGCAAACCGATCCGAATGGGGCTTCGGCAAATGCCTTTCATGGGCTCCTCCTATGTCGTTTGTTGTGCGGCCCTGTGGGCCTTGGAGCAGTATCCGCCTAACTCCCCGCAGCGCCAAGGAGGAGGTCGGTGTGGCCGCCTACGGTAACGGCGGCAGCGGCTTGGCGCCCTCCGGCAGCGGCGTGCGATCCACGTTGAGCACCATCGACACGAGCCCGTAGTAACCGTTGACGGCGATCAGATCCATGATGCCGCGTTCGCCGAAGCGGTCCAGCGCGCGCTTGTAGGTCGCATCGCTCACGCCATGGGTCTTGTGCAGCTCGGTCGAGAAGTCGTAGACGATCGCTTCGTCCTCCGCCATCTTTGGCGGCCGGCGGCCGTGCGCGATGTCTTCGCCGACGGCGGGATCGAGCCCCGCTTCGAGCGCCAGGCGGTGATGCGCCTGCCATTCGTAATGCGAGCTCCAGTGACGCGCGGTAATGATGATCGCGAGCTCGTTCAGCTTCGACGGAATCGAGCTTCGAAAGCGGATCGCCGCGCCGAGGCTCTGGATGATGTTGCCGACCTCGGGACTGCGCAGGAGAACGTTGAACGGCCCGCCGAGTGGACCCGGTTTGGCGGCGGCCGAATTCTTCACCGCGCTGCGCGGACCGGATTTGATCGCGTCGTAGAGTGCGCGCTGATCGGCCGTGAGATTTTCGACGGGGATTTGTTTAAACCGTTGACCTTGCGGGGCGGAATCGTTCATGCATGTTCTCCTTCGGGAATCGCCAACGGGCTACTTTAGCACGCCCATCGCCTGCGGAAACTCGACGCCCCACCGCAACGCGCCTCGAAAGGATTACACTCGCCTTATTCATACTCCAGCACGCCTTCCGGGAAGGATATGCCATGAGCACCGTCATGCAAGCGCCCGCCCAGACCCTGACCATCACCAAGGTGAAGGCGCACATCGGCGCCATCGTCACCGGCATCGATCTCGCCCGGCCCGTGGACGCCGCAACGCGGAAAAAGCTGTACGACGCCGCGGTCGAAAACGTGGTGCTGGTCATCCGCGGACAGGCGCATCTCACGCCCGCGCAGGTGCAGGCCGCCGGTGAGATATTCGGCGAACTGATGGAAGACCAGAACCGGCGCTATCTCGTGGACGGTTTTCCGCTGATCAGCGTGCTCGACAACTTCCACAAGGACAGCCAGGGCAAGCCGGCCAAAGTCGGCGCCAACTCCACCTGGCATACCGATCACACCAATCAGGAACGGCCGCCGAAGTTCACCATGCTGTATGCGGTGGCGGTGCCGGACAAGGGCGGCGCGACTTCGGTGTGCAATTCGCGCGCAGCCTACGAAGCGCTGCCCGAGGACCTCAAGCAGAAGATCACCGGCATGAAAACCGAGAACACGCTGGTCAGCAGCGCGCGGTTCAAGATCCAGAATCCCGATATCGTGCGCGAGCAAATGGAATCGAAGACGCCGCCGACGGTGCAACCGCTGGTGCGCACCCACCCGGAAACCGGCGCCAAGGCCGTGTGGTTTCACAAGGGCAAGACCGAACGCATCAT
>DATFGD010000392.1:0-6874 GCA_035249725.1 Burkholderiales bacterium | reverse complement strand
GACCGGCCGTCGGCGCCGCTCCTGTCGGTCAATGGCAAGAAGGACGACCAGCAGCCGATCGAAGACGTTTACCTGCTGTTCGAGCACGGCAATCCCAAGGAAGCGCGCATCTACCCGGAGGGCGGGCACATGGGCCGCTCTCGGGCGACCAGCGATGAGGACATCGCTGAATTGATCGCGGAATGGCTGAAGGCGCGGCTCGGCTAGCGGAACCTTCCTCACACCGGCGTCGGTGTCCAGGCAAGCTCTTCACTGGAGCCCGGCTTCTCGCCGGGATGACGCATTTTCTCTTTGGCTCTTTTGCGCTCCTATCACATCGGCGCTACAGGGTTACCGGCTTGTCGGGCAGCTCGTCGGGATTCACCCGGCGCGCAGGGAAGTGTTCAGTGAGCAGCGCCGAAATCCGCTCGATGCCGGCCAGCATGCCGTGCTCGTATCGGCCCACCTGAAACGCTTCTTCCATCCGCTCGCACACCGCGTCCCATTCCGCCTGAGGCACGCGGCCGCTGATGCCGCGATCGGCGACGATCTCGATGTCGTGATCGATGAACTGCACGTAGACCAGGACGCCGGTGTTCTCTTCGGTATCCCACACGCGCAGTTCGGCGAACACCTGCAGCGCACGTTCGCGCGGCGTCGTGCCCTTGAGCAAAGGCAGCAGGTCGAGACTGCCTTCGACGGCAAAACGGATTTCGCCGCGGTGAGCGACTTCGGAAGCGGTGATCGCAGCCTCGACGCGTGCGAGCACGGGCGGGGGAAACGCGCGCCGAACCACCCATTGCGGCGCGACGAGATGTTTGAAGGAGCGCTGTAAGTCCATGGCGCTCACCACCGTCCCGAGGCGCCGCCGCCGCCGAACCCGCCACCCCCGCCGCCGAATCCGCCGCCGCCCAATCCACCTCCGCCCGAGGACCACCCGCCTGCTGGATGCCAGCCGCCGTGCCGCCCGCGGTATCCGGTCCCGCCCATACCGCCAAAAAGGCTCAGCACAAACAGCAGCACCGCAATAATCGCCGCCGCCGCCACGCTGCCGATCACGAACCATGCAATGAAGCCCGCGACGGCGCCGACCACGCCCGAGCCCCCGATGCGGCCGAGTACGGCGCGCAGCAAGCCGCCCACCACGAAGACGAGAAAAAAACCGATGACCAGGAGATTTTCCCAGCCGGACCCGCGCCCATTCGCACGCCGTTTGGGCGCAGGCAGCGGCTCGCCGTCGATCACGCTCATCATGCGCTCCACGCCGGAATGAATGCCGCCGCTGAAATCGCCCTGTTTGAAGCGCGGAACGATGTACTGCTCGATGATGCGCTTGGTGGTGACATCGGGCAGCACGCCCTCCAGCCCATAGCCCACTTCGATGCGCACCGCGCGGTCTTTCATCGCAACGAGCATAAGCGCGCCATCATCCACGCCCTTGCGGCCGAGCTTCCACTGCTCGGCGACGCGGATCGCATATTGCTCGATCGTTTCCGGCTGGGTAGTAGGCACGAGCAGCACGGCGATCTGACTTCCTTTGCGCGCTTCGAATGCCGCAAGCCGCTCTTCCAGGGCGGCGCGCTGCGTGGAGGATAACGTCCCCGTCAAGTCGGTTACGCGCGCCTTGAGCGGCGGCACCGCGACCTGCGCGTAGAGCGGTGATGCGATCGCCGCGCAAAGAATCAGCACGCTCAAAACGGCAAAAGTTCGCCGTGCCGCCATCGCCGCCACGCGTTACTTCTGCGCCGGGGCCGGTTTGCCGAAATCGACCTTCGGCGGCTTCGAAATCGCCTTCTCGTCGTCCACGGTGAACTGCGGCTTCGGCTCGAAACCGAACAGCATCGCCGTAAGATTGGACGGGAACGAGCGCACCGTGACGTTGTATTCCTGCACCGATTTGATGTACCGGTTGCGCGCCACCGCAATGCGGTTTTCGGTGCCTTCGAGCTGGGCCTGAAGGTCGCGGAAGTTGGCATCCGACTTGAGCTCCGGATATTTCTCCACGACGACCAGCAGCCGCGACAGGGCGGACGAAAGCTCGCCCTGCGCCTGCTGGAACCGGGCGAAGGCCTGCGGGTCGTTGATGAGTTCGGGCGTCGCCTGGATCGAGCTCACCTTCGATCGCGCTTCGGTCACGCCGAGCAGCACCTGCTGCTCCTGCGCGGCGAAGGCTTTCACCGTTTCAACCAGATTCGGTATCAGATCGGCGCGCCGCTGATACTGGTTGAGCACTTCCGACCAGGCGGCCTTGGTCTGCTCGTCCGTGGTTTGCAGGGTGTTGTAACCGCAGCCGGAAATGAGCAGCGTGGCGGCCAGTGCGACGAATGCGGCGAAGCGTCTTGCCATGTTTGGACTCCCGGTCATTGTGGCGAGCGTTACGTTGAGGCGGAAACCTGCCTTTGCAAGCCCTTCATGGTCTCGACCGCGAAGCGCAGATCGGCCCACGCCTTCGATTTGTCGATGAGGTTGCGCAGCAGATAAGCCGGATGATACGTCACGATGAGGGGCGTGCCGCGATACTGGTGCACCGTGCCCCGGAGGCTCGCGATGCTCGCTTCGCGTGCGAGCAGGTTGACGGCAGCCACGCGGCCCAAGGCCACGATGAGTTTAGGCTGGATCAGTTCGACCTGGCGTTGCAGATGCGGCTCGCACGCCAGCGCCTCCTCGGGCGCCGGATTGCGGTTGCCCGGCGGACGGCACTTCACGATGTTCGCGATGTACACGTTGCGCCCGCGTTTGAGTTTGATCGCGGCGATCATGTTGTCGAGCAGTTTGCCGGCCTGACCCACGAACGGCTCGCCCTGTGCATCCTCTTCAGCACCGGGTCCCTCGCCCACGAACAACCAGTCCGCCTTTTCGTCACCCACGCCGAATACCGTCCTGGTGCGGGTCGCGTGCAGCGGGCACGTAACACAGCCGGCGACGCAGGCCTTCAGTTCCGGCCAGTCCATGCGCATGATGCGAGCGCGGCGATCGCCCTCCTCGCCGGGACGCAGCGTCGTTGGAGCGAGCGGTTTCACGTCTTTGCTTGCCGCGCCCTGCCGATCGGAACGCGGCGCTTCGGCGCCCGCAAGCGCAGCCGTTTCACGCTCGCGCAGTCGCCAGACCGGCCACAGGCCCATTTCCCTCAGCATTTCATCGCGGCGGCTCACTTGAGCACGCGCTCCAGCACGATGGCATCCTCGCGGCCCGACTGCGAGGGATAGTAACCGCGCCGCAAACCGATCTCACTGAAGCCGGCGCGGCGGTAAAGTGCGCGTGCCGCTGCATTGGAGGGCCGCACCTCGAGGAACACGCGCGCCGCCGCATAGTCCTGCACGAGCTTCAGCATGAAGCGCAGCAAATCGGCGCCGAGCCCGCGGCGTTGCCATTCCTCGGCGATGCTCAGATTGAGCAGATGCGCCTCCGCAGCCGCGATTGAGGCGATGCCGTAACCGACGACCGTCCCGCGCAGCTCCATAATCCAGCAGTGGTGGCCGGCAGCGAGCGAATCGACGAAGTTGCCGCGCGTCCACGGGTGCGTATAAACGCGATTCTCGACCGTCATCACCGTATCGAGATCCGCCTCCACCATGCGTCTGTAGACCGGAAGTGTGTCGAGTTGCGCGCTCATCGTTCGTGCGTCTTCAACGCCACCTTGTCGCGAACGTAGAATGGGGTGGCAGTGGCGGCATCGCGCCCTTCGCCGCGCTCGAACCGCGGACCGGCAAGGCGCGCGATTTCGTGCGCGCGCGCGTGGACCGCCGCATCAACGGCGGACACGCGCCCGTCATAACGCGCCATGAGTGCGTCGCGATACACGGCAAACCCGTTGCCGCAACCGAACCACGTCCCGTCGGGCGGCAACGGCGCCGAAGCGGGTGCATAGACGCCCGGTGCTTGCATCGTGTCCCAGCGCTTCGCGTTCCGTGCGTAGGCGGCATGATAAATCTCGTGCATACGCGCATCGATACAACATACCACGCGATCGGCCTGCGTAAATTCCGCCATGGCCAGCAGTGTGCCCACGCCGAGGACGGGTATGCCGGCGGCAAAGGCGAGCCCCTGGGTCACCCCGCATGCGATGCGCAAGCCCGTAAACGAGCCGGGGCCTTCTCCGAATGCAAGACCATCGAGTTCCATGATGCGCAGCCCGTAGCGCGCGAGCAACTCGGAAACCATCGCGAGCACCCGTTCCGAATGAGACTGCGCCACGTGCGCTTCGATCCCGTCGATCTCACCGTCGCGCCACAACGCGACGGAGCAATATTCGGTTGAAGTCTCGAGCGCGAGGATTTTCAAAGGGCGGCGCGGCGCGGAAGAGGAGTGGCTGGACGCCGATTTTAACTCAGCACCGCAGCCGCACCGGAAACGAAACTTCTGTGCTATCGTTTGCAGCGGCCGCGCTGCTACAATGCGCAGCAGTTCAAACGCTTAAAACGGTACGCCGCACTCGGATATGAGAGGCTCCTTTTGAAGCAGTTCTACGCGTTTCTGGAGTCGTTCGTCATCGTCGTGCTGGTGATCGCCGGCCTGGTGGGTATTTTTCACAGCGCGATGCGGGCGGGAGGCTGGTTCGACGAGGCGTTCGACTACCTTGCCCCTATCGTATTCACCAACGTGACGGCATCGGTCATCATCGGCGGCATCGCCCTGGTCGCATTCGCCTGGTGGCACGACCGCCACGTCGCCAAGGGTGTTTACAACAAGCGCATTCCCACGGCGGTCATGTTCGTCCTCATGGCCGCCGGCGTGTATTACGTCGGTCGCTACGCGATCCTCGGCACGCTTTAGGCGGTCGATCGCGCCGCCAACGTTTCGATCTCGCGATACAGCGCTTCGTCCAGTTCGATCCCTGCTCGCATCGCGAGCGTACGCGCATCGGCGCGGCGCATGCCCGGCAAGCGCACTGCGTCGTCCGTCAGCATCGCGGTGATCAGCGTCTCGATACGCTCAGCGTAGACTGCTCCACCTGCGAGGGCATCCGGGTCTATTGCGACGAACATCTGCCCGAAGCGCATCGGCGCGCCGGCGGAGAGATGCAACGATTCCATCTCGCTCGATAGCGCGGCGCCGGTCAACGCGCAGCACAGGAGTTCGACGGCGAGCGCGAGCATCGTGCCTTTCAGTCCGCCCACGGCGTGGAGGCTGCCGCCCACGAGTATCTTCCGCGGGTCGGTCGTCGGCCGACCTTCCGCGTCCATGCCCCAGCCTTCGGGAATCGGCTTGCCGGCATTCGCGAGCAGCATGATCTGGCCGCGAGTCACTTGCGTGAGCGACATATCGATCACTACAGGATCGGCGGCAGCCCGCGGAAAGATCGCCGCGACCGGATTCGTGCCAAGCACCGGCCGCTTGCCACCCCACGCCGTGATTGCGGCCGGCGCATTGCTGAATGCAATTCCGACCATGCCTCCAGCGGCGAGCGGCTCCAGCAGGATTCCGAGCGCGCCGCAATGATGGCTGTTGGTTACACCGGCCACGGCCGCACCGTGCTGTTTCGCCCGGCGCTTCGCTTCATCTACAGCCCGCACACAGGCGAGAAACGCCAGCCCATTTCCGGCATCGATCAGGCACGCGGCCTTTTTTTCGCGCGCGATGACGGGTTCAGCGCTGCCTACGGCCCGCCCCGATTCGAGATGCGCGCAGTAGGTCGGCACGCGCGCGAGTCCATGTGTCGCGAGACCTCGCATGTCAGCCTCGACGAGGCAGCGGGCGGTAGCCGCGGCCATCGCCGCAGATGCGCCCGCCGCACGCAGCGCCGCGGCAGCGAGTTCTTCGAGTTGCGCAGGCATGACTTTCATCACGATACGGCGACCACACCCTGCGCGAACCATTCGTCGATCGTCTGACTGTCATAGCCCAGTCCCGCGAGCAACTCGCGGGTGTGCTCGCCAATCCGCGGCAAATCGAGCCGCGTGCCGAAGCGCCGGCCATCCATCTCCAGCGGCAGCACCGGCACGTCCGCCTGCTCGCCATTGGGCAACGTGATGCGCGCGAGCCCGCCGGCGGCCTTGAGATGTGGATCATCGAACAGGTCTTCCGGTTTCGAGATCGGTGCGAAGGGCAGGCCGAGCGCCTCGCAGCGCGTCATTACGTCCTGCTTGCTCATGTGGGCGAAGAGTGCAGCCACGATCGGGATGATGCGCGCCCGCGCTTCCACGCGCTGCGGATTGGTCTTGAGCGCAGGATCGGCGAGCAATTCCACCAATCCAAACGATTCGCAAAACACCTTCCACTGCGTATCCGTTACCACGCCGACAAAGACTTGCCCGCCATCGGCCGTCTTGAACGTGTCATAGACCGCCCATGCGCGGATCCGGTCAGGCATCGGCGTTGCCGGTTTACGCGTCATCAGCCCTTCCATCATGTGCTGCGCGACGAGGAAGACGTTGTTCTCGAAGAGCGCGCTTTTGACTTCCTGGCCGTGTGTCGTGTGCTGGCGCTGGTAGAGCGCGGTGAGCACGGCAATCGCGCCGAACATGCCGCCCATGACGTCGTTGACCGACGCGCCCGCACGCAAGGGGCCGTAGCGGCCGCCGGTCATGTAAGCGAGGCCGCCCATCATCTGCACCACCTCGTCGAGCGCGGTGCGATGATCGTACGGGCCGGCGAGAAATCCCTTGTGCGAACAATAAATGATTTCCGGCTTGAGCTTCTTCAGCGCGGCATAGCCGAATCCGAGTTTTTCCATCGCACCCGGACGAAAATTTTCAGACACGACGTCCGCGGTGGCGACGAGTTTCAGCACCAGCGTCCGGCCCATGTCCGACTTGAGGTCGACGGCGAAGCTCTTCTTGTTGCGGTTATACGTCGGGAAAAACCCGGCGCCCGATGCCGTCAGTTTGCGCGTGTGGTCGCCATCGGGCGGCTCGATCTTGATCACTTCGGCGCCGAGATCGGCGAGGATGAGGCC
>DATFGD010000391.1:0-2685 GCA_035249725.1 Burkholderiales bacterium | reverse complement strand
CGCTCGCCACTGACAAGGCGCTCGCCACCGTCCCGCTCACTTGTTACGTGCTGGGCTCCGCGGCAAGCATCCTGACTTCGGCAGCTTCGCCAAACCCGCGATGACCTGCGTCCGGCGTGCAGTCGCGCGAGTGGAGCGATTCCTGTGGTGTCTCGCCATAGCAGGGCTGGCGAGCCAGGTCTTTGCGCAGCAGCCCGCCACGCCGTTGCAGGCGCCGGGTGTGCGCTACGAGCCGACCTCGCCGGAGGTCGTGCAGGCGATGCTGCGGCTTGCGGACGTCAGGGGCGGCGATGTGGTGTATGACCTCGGCTGTGGTGACGGACGCATCGTGATCGCCGCCATGCGCGCAGGCGCGGCACGTGGCGTCTGTGTGGACATCGACCCGCGCCGCATTGCGGAAAGCCGCGAGAACGCGCAGCAGGCGGGGGTTGCCGACCGTATCCGCTTTCTCAACCAGGATCTTTTTGCGACCGATCTTGGCGACGCAACGGTTGTCATGCTTTTTCTTTCGCCGGATTTCAACCTGAAGTTGCGGCCGAAATTGCAGCGTGAGCTGAAAACCGGCGCACGAATCGTTTCGCACTGGCATGACATGGGCGACTGGCAGCCCCAGGAGACGGTGCGGATCTCGAGCAGCGGGCGCGAGCGCCCGCTTTATCTCTGGACGGTGCCCGCGCGCTAGTGCGGCTTCCCGCTTGGGGTTTGTTCGCATCGTTATAAAGTCCGCGCGCGCCGGCAAACTCCGGTATAATGCGCCGCAAGACAAGAGAATTGCATCATCCGGTTTGCATCTCGGTCCCCTCGCGGTTGTTCCCAAACTCCCCGATCCTTTGACCAAAATTGCATCTGCCTGAACCGGTTCTGACGGCGTAAAGCTGCTGCGGGCCGATTTCAGGAGAACTCATTGACTCAGTTGTTTGCAGGTCTCGGCCTTTCGGCCGAGCTTACACGCGCGGTGGCCGAGGCAGGCTACACGCAGCCCACGCCCGTTCAGGAAAAGGCGATTCCCGTAATCCTCGAGGGCCGCGATGTGCTCGCGGGCGCCCAGACAGGGACCGGCAAGACCGCCGGCTTCACACTGCCCTTGCTGCAGCGGCTGGCTGCGAAAGGCAATCAATCGTACTCGCCGGCGCGGCATCCGGTCCGGGCGCTGATCCTCACGCCGACCCGCGAACTCGCGGCGCAGGTGGAGGAGAGCGTGCGCACCTACGGAAAATACCTGCCGCTGCGCACGACGCTTGTCTACGGTGGCGTGGGCATCAGCCCGCAGATCCATGCGCTACGGCGTGGCGTGGACATCCTCGTCGCGACGCCGGGCCGTTTGCTTGACCACGTGCAGCAAAGGACGGTCGATCTGTCGCGCGTGGAGATCCTCGTGCTCGATGAGGCGGATCGCATGCTCGACATGGGCTTCATACCCGACATCCGACGCATCATCGCGTTGCTGCCGAAGCAGCGTCAGAACCTGCTCTTTTCCGCGACTTTTACGGACGAGATCCGCCGGCTGGCGGAGGGCGTGCTGCAGCAGCCGGTACTGATCGAAGTGGCGCGCCGGAACGCGGCGTCCGAACTGGTCACGCACCTGGTTCATCCGGTCGCAGCCGCGCGCAAACGCGAGTTGCTCGCCCACCTCGTTGCATCGGGTGACTGGCGCCAAGTGCTGGTCTTTACGCGCACCAAGCACGGCGCAAATCGCCTCGCCGACCAGCTGACACGCGGTGGCATTCATGCCACGGCAATTCATGGCAACAAGAGCCAGCCGCAGCGCACGCGCGCACTGGCGGATTTCAAAGCGGGAACCGTGCGCGTCCTCGTTGCAACCGACATCGCAGCGCGCGGGTTGGACATCGAGGAGCTGCCGCACGTGGTCAATTTCGATATGCCACACGTTGCAGAAGATTACGTACACCGCATCGGACGCACCGGTCGCGCCGGCAGCACCGGCGAGGCGATCTCCCTCGTCGCGCCGGAGGAGCAATCCTTGCTTGCGGCAGTGGAAAAATTGCTTGCACGGCGACTGGAGCGGCAGCCGGTGGCAGGATTCGAGGCGGGTGCAGCGGCGACATCGCACTTGCCTGCCCCGAAGCGGCACCGTCAGTCGAAGCGGCATCATGTGCGGCCGTCGCGCGGCGAGCCGGATCATCGCCGCGGCGCCAAGCCCGGGCCGGGGGCGCAAAACCGTCGCCATGACGGTCAGCGCGACCCAATGAGCCAGCCGCCCTCCAACGCCGGACAGTTGTTTCCTTCGTCCGCCAAGGTATTCGGCGAGCCGAAATCGCGAACCGGCGCTCCGCGCCGCGTGCATGGCAGCCGCAACGCACCCGCGCCTGCGTTGCTCGGTGGCGGGCGCAGGCGAACCGGATAGCGTTGCTTCAATAGCGCCGGGAGTGCCTCACTGCGGCTGATAGCCGATATCCTTGACCAGCTTCGCCATCTCGATCGACTCTTTCTTGACCTTGGCGATGACTTCCTCCGGGCTCGAGCCCACGGGCGTCAGCCCCTGTCCCAGCAAGCGTTCCTTCACGTCCGGAGATTGCACGATCCTGACGAGCTCGGCATTCAGGCGCTGAACGATGGGTTTCGGCGTTTTGGCGGGCACGACGATGTTATGCCAGGTCACGTTCTCGAAACCGGGCACGCCTGATTCCGCAACGGTTGCAATATCAGGCAGCGCCGGATTGCGGG
>DATFGD010000390.1:0-6473 GCA_035249725.1 Burkholderiales bacterium | reverse complement strand
CTACGAAGCACCGTCCGCGGGTGACGGCATGCGTGTCCTGGTCGATCGGCTGTGGCCGCGTGGCCTGTCCAAGGAGCAACTGGCGGTCGACTTCTGGCTCAAGGATGCGGCGCCAAGCGATGCACTGCGTCGCTGGTACGGGCATCAGCCGGGCCGCTGGAAGTCCTTCGCGGAAAAATACCGCGCCGAGCTCGAGCAGCGCGCCGATCTGCTGCGCCTGCTGGATGAGCTGCGGCGCCGCGGCCGGGTCACGCTGCTCTACGGCGCGCGCGATACGGCCCGCAACAACGCGGTGGTGCTGCAGGACGTGCTCGAGAAGCGACGATGCGCGGGAAAGCGCACAAAAAAGGACACTGCGTCATGACAACGACTGACAAACCGAAGGCATACACCACGCACGCATTTTAGAGAGGTGAATCTTCCCCCGATTTTGTTGACACCGGGTTTTCAAGCCAGCCGTTCATACGTCGCTGGCGGCACGTAGCCTAAAGACGAGTGTAGGCGCGTATGGTTGTAGAACGGCATGTAATTGCGCACCTCGTCCTGTATTTCGCGATCCTGCTCGAAGCGAACGCCATGCACAATGTCGCTCTTCATCGAGTGGAAGAAGGTCTCAATATAAACATTATCATTCATTTTGCCAGGCCGATTCATGCTCTGGACGAGCCCAAACTCAGCCAGCCGCCGCTTGAACGCGCCGGCCGCAAATTCGATTCCGCGGTCGCTATGGAAGATCAGGCCGCGAGGTGGACGGCGTGTGCGCACAGCTCGATTAAGCGCGGCCAGGGTGAGCGCGACATCCTTCTTCTTGCCATACGCCCAGCTCAGGATGCGGCGCGAGTACTTGTCCATTATCACCGCCAGGTAGCGATAGACCGTTCCCACCTTTAGATACGTAATATCCCCCACCCACACCTGGTCGGGGCATTGGGGCTCAGCATCACATTGCCGGTTCGGAATGCAGGCGAAGAAGCGCCGCAAGTTGGGACTCGTGTAGCGGATCCTCGCCACCCGCGCCTTTATCCCGTGCGCACGCATCAGACGCGCCACACGGTTCTCGCTCGCGTGGATACCCAGGCGCTTGAGCGCGCGGTGCACACGCGGACTGCCATAGGTGCCGCGACTCTCCCGATGCACGCTCTCGATCTGCTCCTTGAGCTGCTCGTTGTGCTGCGCTCGGCTGGTTTCGGGCCGGCTACGCCACGCGTAGTAGCCCGCTCGCGTGACATCGTACACCCGACACATCACCGCGACTTTGTGCTGCCCCCGGTTTGCTTCGATGAACTCGAAGACCTCCGCTTTCGATCGGAAGCAAACCGGATGGCTTTTTTTAAGAGTTCATGCTCCTCTTTTAGAACCTTGTATCGCCGCTCAAGCTCACGCAAACGCTTAAGCTCGGCCTTCGTTTCAACGTCGAGTTTCGCTCCCTTGGCCACGATCACCCCCTCCCGCACTTGCTTACGCCACAGTGACAGCATGAAGGGGTGTATGTCTAGCGCCCCGGCCACATCCTGAATCAGCATGCCAGGCAAGCTGCTCAACTTGACGGCGGTGGCTTTGAACTGCTCGCCATACCTCGCGACCTTGCGCGGACCTGCTCTTGCCATCTAGCACCTCGAGCTGTTAGCCCAAGGTGTCAACGTTTTCGGGGGAACTTACCATCGCGATCCCACAGGCGGGTTATTTTTTTGGAGCAATCATGACATCGATATTCCGACATACGGCGGCAGTCATTCTCTTCCTTTTAGCGGCGGTGGCAGCTTCGGCGGCGGACGACAAGACGGCATATAACGAACGGGCCGCGGCCGGTATGGCTTCGCTGTTTCAGTCGCTGGATCGTAACGTCGATGGCGTTGTCACACGCGAAGAATCCCGTGGCGACCTTAATTTCACGCCCCGCTTCGCCGACATGGACATCAACAGCGACGATAACGTTACGCAGCAAGAGCTGCTGCGCTATATCGAACAGCGCTACGCCGTGCGGTCCTAGCCTCCCCCGCCGAGATTTCCCGGCCAATGGCGAAAAGCGAGGAAGGAGCGGGTTACGTGCATTGCTCGTCGATCGCGCGGCGGTTGCGGACGCCCTTCCCTAGACGTTGCCGGTCGCCGCATGCGAGTTTCGCCATAAGGAAGGCTGGAGGTCTTTCACCTATTCCCTGCGGGTTATCGCCCATCGCCCAAGAGAAACAGTGTTGTTCATCGCGGACGGCTTATCAAACTGCAGCGCAGAACTTATTCTCTGGAAGAGATTCACAAGAGTACTCTGAAGGAGACCCCCATGAAAACCGTCGAAGATCTCGATAAAGCATTGGACGCCGCATTGGAAATGACTTTCCCGGCGAGCGACCCGATTGCGATCTATATCGCCGAGTCGCGCAGCGTGGCCCAGGATCTGTCGGCGGATATCGCGCCAGATTCCTCGGAAATTCGTAAGTGAGAAGGAGTGCCCATCATGCCGAAAGACATTTTTCCGCAGAACACGACCGAACTCGCGGCGGTGCGGAAGAAGCTCGCGCCCGATATCAACGAGGCTTTTACGAGTCTCAGTGCGCGGGTCTTCAGCGACGGCGCCCTGCCGGTGAAAACCAAACAGCTGATTGCGGTCGCTGCGGCACATGTCACCCAATGCCCTTACTGCATTCGCGGTCACACCAAAGCGGCACTGCGCCACGGTGCAACCTCGGAAGAGATCATGGAAGCGATATGGGTCGCAGTCGAGATGCGTGCGGGTGCAGCCTACGCCCACTCGGTCCTTGCGCTCGATACGATCGAGGAAGTGAAGAGCAGGCAGCGACTTTGAACCAAACGGACCACGCAGGCGCATCACGAAATAAGGAAGCGAGACACTGGAAACCTCCTTAACACAAGGAGGCGCACACAAAAACACGAAGCTCAGTACCCGGTCGCCGTTTCATCTCGAGGCGACCGTGCGCGTGCTGCAGCGGCGGGCGGCGAACCGGATCGATATCTGGCAGCAGAACCGCTACCTGCGGGTTCTCGCGACAGCGGACGGTCTTGCGCTCGTCGAGGTGGAGAACCGCGGGACGATCGCCGAACCCGATGTCCGGTTCGCCATTCGATCGGGCAATCCGGCCGCGGCGGAGTTCCAAGGCATCGAACAGACGTTGCGCAAGGTGCTCGGACTGGACGTAGATCCAGAGCCGTTCCACCGTTTGGCTATCACCGAACCGGCGCTTCGACCTACGGCATTCGCGTTGCGCGGCATGCGGCCACCGCGGTTTGCTGGGCTGTTCGAGACGTTGGCCAACGTGGTGCCGTTTCAGCAACTGAGCCTGGAGGCGGGTGTGGCCATCGTGGGGAATCTGGTCGAGCGCTTCGGTAAGCCTCTTCAATACGACGGCCGCCTCTACCATGCATTTCCGACTGCCCGGGCCATCGCAGAGGCTCATCCGACGGCGCTGCGCCGGTGCGGCCTGAGCATCCGGAAAGCGCAAACGCTGCGTCGTCTTGCCAGGCTGATCCACTCCGGTGAGCTGAACGAAGCGTGTGTTGAACGGCTCTCCACGAAAGAGGCGCTCCAAAGCCTGCTCGAGCTGTCCGGCATCGGTCCGTGGAGCGCTGCGCTCGTGCTGCTGCGTGGCTTCGGACGCCTCGACGCGTTTCCGCCGGGAGACGTGGGTGCGACTCGCGGGCTCAGCGCGCTCCTGCATGTCGAGTCCGGAGCGCCGCTCGGTCGCGCCATCGAGCGCTTCGGCAACCTCAAGGGCTATCTGTATTTCTTCTCCTTGGGCGCTGACCTCATGAAGAAAGGCCTCATTCGATAGCGAGAATTCATGAGCGCGCCAGACTCTCTGGTGTTCCCGCTGGACGTGGATAACACGCTGCTCGACAATGACCGCGTGCAGGCCGATCTCAGGAACCATCTCGAGCGCGAGTTCGGCAGCGCGAGCCGCGATCGGTACTGGCGTATTTTCGAAGCGTTGCGTGCCGAGCTGGGGTACGGGCGCTCTGCAGCGGTATCGAATTGGCAGCGCGAATGATCCACGGGGGCAGTAGCGCACGCCAGACTTTGCGCAACGACGTTAAGCCCGTTGTCCCCCAGTGATTGCCACAGCTCGCTAATCCTGGCACCGGTCGCGGTGCTGAAATAAGCGAGCGCCTGGCCAACTGCGGTTGAGGTTATCCACATGCGCTACCTCGTTTTGGCGACCGACTACGACAACACCCTGGCAGCGAATGGCCGGATCGCCGGCGCGACGCGCGCGGCGCTCGAGAGGCTGCGTGCCTCCGGCCGGCGCGCGATCCTCGTAACCGGACGCAGGCTGGACGACCTGTTGCGCGTTTGCGAGTGCAGCGATCTCTTCGATTACATCATCGCCGAAAACGGCGCTGTCCTCTACGCGGCGCAAGCCCGCGACATAACCCTCCTCGCCGACCCGCCTCCCGAGCAGTTCATCGCGGCACTGCGCCGACGCGGCGTTGAGCCGCTGGAGGTCGGCAGGGTCATCGTCGCGACCCATGCGCCGCAGGAAACGCAGGTTATCGAGACGATCCGCGAGCTCGGTCTCGAGCTGCAGGTGATTTTCAATCGCCAAGCGGTAATGGTGCTGCCCGCCGGCATCAACAAGGCTTCGGGGACGAAGATTGCGCTGCGCCACCTCGGCATGTCGCCGCACGAAATGGTCGCGATAGGCGACGCGGAGAACGATCATTCCTTCCTGCGCCTCGCCGAATGCCCTGTCGCGGTCGCCAACGCGGTCGATTCGATCAAGGCCATCGCGGCGTTCGTGACAGCAGGATCGGCCGGTGATGGCGTGATCGAACTGATCGACGAGCTGATCGCGAACGATCTGGGCCCTATCGATACGCGGCTCATGCGCCGCCATGTTGCGCTCGGAACGAAGCCCGACGGCACGACGGTATGGCTGCCGCCCTATGGCAACAACGTTCTGGTGGCGGGTCCTTCCGGCAGCGGCAAGTCGACGTTTGCCAGCGGCCTCATCGAGCGCTTCGCCGAGCAGCTCTATCAGCTATGCGTGATCGATCCGGAAGGCGACTATGTGAACCTGCAGACGCTGGTCACGATCGGCGACCCGCATCGCGCACCCGGCATCGCCGAGATCATGGCGGTGTTGCGGGATCCCGACGTGCACGCGAATGCGAACCTGCTTGGTATTGCGCTCGCCGATCGTCCCGCGTATTTCGCGGATCTTCTGGCGCATCTGCGGGCGATGCGAGTGCGGACCGGCCGGCCGCATTGGCTGCTGGTCGACGAGGCGCACCATCTCCTGCCCAGACTGTGGGGCCATGTGCCGCAGCGCTTGAGCGAAAGCGTTTTGGTAACCGTGCATGCCGACCGTCTCGCGCCGTCGATCCTCGCCTGGATCGACGTCGTGATCGCAGTGGGGCAATCGCCCGATAAAACGTTGCGCGAGTTTGCCGCCGCGAGCGAACGGCCACCGGTCGAACTGCCGCCTTCGCACTCGGAAAAAGATCAGGTCGCCTGCTGGTTCGTGCACTCCGGGGAGGATCCTTTTCCGATGCGCGTCATACCGGCACAGGCGGAGCGCATTCGCCACCACCGGAAGTACGCCGAAGGGGATGTGCGCTACAACAGCTTCTATTTCCGCGGTCCCACCGGCAGGCACAACCTCAAGGCGCAGAATCTGAACGTGTTCTGCCAGATCGCCGAAGGCATCGGCGAGGAGACGTGGATGTTCCACCTGCGCCGCAACGATTATTCGCGCTGGATGCGCGACGTGATCAAGAACCGGGATCTCGCCGCGGCGGTCGAGGACATCGAGCGGCGGCTCGATCTCTCCCCGGTACAGACTCGTGCACTGGTGCGCGCGGCCGTCGAGGCGCGCTACACGCTCCCGGAATGATCCGTGGACGTCAGGTCATGCAGCGCGGGCGTCCTCTGCGCTGACAGATTCCACACTCGTCCTCCGGTACTTCAGCAAGAGGCTGCTGTCGGAGACGAGGACGTGATGAAGCGCCATGCGCCGCGCCCGTTGGAGGGTGCCGGCCGCGATTCTGGGCGCGTTACCCGCCTCGATCAGTGGACTGATGGTGAGGCACAGTTCGTCCACACAATCCGCTTCGAGCAGCGTACCGAAGAGCGTGGGGCCGCCTTCGCTCAACACCTGCCGCAGCCCGCGCTTCGCGAACTCGGCGAGCATGACACGCGCGTCGAGTCTCGCTTCTCCGCATTCGAGGACGTCGGCCACACGCGAGAGCGCTGCCTTGTTCGTTCGCGGTGAGGCTCCAACCGTTATCACAATGGGGCGGACCGGCGCTTCGGTGAAGACGGTGGATGCAGCGTCCAGATCGAGCCGTCCGGAGACGATCGCGAACACCGGCTGCTCGGTGAGGCCGCTCGCGCGCCGCCATTGAACCGACTCTGCGTCGAGCCGCATCGCGCCGTATCCTTCGGCGCGGAGCGTGCCCGCACCGTCGAGCACCACATCGCAGAGTCGTCGCAGGATGTCGAACACCCGCTTGTCAGCCCT
>DATFGD010000389.1:0-7581 GCA_035249725.1 Burkholderiales bacterium | reverse complement strand
GCCGCACATCACTGCGGTGGCGGGATTGGTGCCGTGTGCGGCGTCCGGCACCAGAATCTCCCGCCGCGCGGCATCGCCCCGGGAATCGTGATAGGCGCGGATCATCGCAACGCCGGCGAATTCTCCCTGCGCGCCCGCCATCGGGGCAAGGCTGACCGCCGCCATGCCGGTTACGTCCTTGAGCATTTCCTGCAGCTCGAACAGGCATGCGAGCAGGCCCTGTCCGGTATCGTCGGGCGCCGCGGGATGACGCGCGAGGAACTGCGGCAGCATCGCGAGCGCGTTGCATGCGCGCGGGTTGTATTTCATCGTGCACGAGCCGAGCGGATAGAAATGCGTGTCGATCGAAAAGTTCTTCTGCGACAGGCTTGTGTAGTGGCGTACCGCGTCGAGTTCCGAAACCTCGGGGAGCACAGGGGATTGCTCGCGCAGCAAATGCTGCGGTATCGCAGCGCGTTGCCCGGCACTGCGCGGGGCCTGGCTGGCGTTCTGCCGTCCGCGGCGCGAGCGCTCGAAGATCAGCATGAAGACCCCATCTCGATAGGCACGTGTGCGACGGAGGCGATGTGGATGCAGTTCCAGGAGATCGAGATAGGTTCTACTTCAGCGCTGCAAGCGCCGCGTCGTAGTCCGGCTCGTTCTTGATTTCGGGCACGAGCTGTGAATGCAGCACGCGGTCGTTTTCGTCCAGCACCACCACCGCCCGGGCCGTGAGCCCTTTCAGCGGCCCGTCGGTAATATCGACGCCATACCTGCCGTGAAAATCACGGCCGCGCACGGTGGAAAGCGGGATTACGTTGCTGATGCCCTCCGCACCGCAGAAGCGGTTCATGGCGAACGGCAGATCCGCCGAGATCACGAGCACGGCCGTATTCGGCATGCTGCTCGCACGTTCATTGAAGATGCGCGTGGATTTGGCGCACACGGGCGTGTCGAGGCTCGGCACGATATTCAACACTTTGCGCTTGCCCGCAAAATCCTTCAGCCCCACGTCCTTGAGGTCCTTGCTCGTGAGCGTGAAATCCGGCGCGCTGACACCTTTGGCGGGAAAGCTGCCTTCGACCTTGATCGGGTTACCGCCGAGCGTAACGTTTGCCATGGTGCTCTCCGTCAGTTGGGGGATGTGTTGCTTGCACGCCGCGCCGGGCGACACTGCGCGGTCATAATGCGCGCCATGCTTTGGGAGTAGTGCTTCAAATCCTGCTCGCTCTTGGTCTCGGTCGCGCAGACGAGTAGCGATTGACCGAGTTCCGGATATTCGTTCGCGAGATCCAGTCCACCCAGTATGCCCTGTGCCTTGAGCGCCTGCAACACGGGCGCAACCGGAGTCGCAAGCCGCAGCACGAATTCGTGAAACAGCGGCGCGCTGAAAACGCGCTCCACGCCCTCTATCGACGATAGCGCTTCTCTAAGGTCGAGCGCGGCGCTGTGACAGGCACGCGCGACCGCTGCAAGGCCGGCGGGTCCGAGGAGCGCCATGTACAGGGTCGCAGCCGTGACGAGCAGTCCTTGATTGGTGCAGATGTTGGACGTTGCCTTGGATCGGCGGATATGCTGTTCGCGCGCCTGCAGCGTCAAGGTGTAGCCGCGTCGCCCCTCCAAATCCCGCGTCGCACCGACGAGCCGACCGGGCATCTGGCGCACGAGCGCCTTGCGGCACGCCATGAATCCGAAGTACGGCCCGCCGCTCGCGAGCGGCACGCCGAGCGGCTGGCCCTCGCCGACCGCGATGTCGGCGCCATCGGCGCCCCACTCCCCCGGCGGCTTGAGCAGCGCAAGCGATATGGGATTCACTACCGCTATCGCGAGCATGCGATTTGCATGCGCCCAGGCAACCAGTTCGTCCACCGGTTCGAGCACGCCGAAAAAATTGGGCTGCGGGATCACGAGCGCAGCGACGTCGTCTCCTTTGCAGTTTTCCAGCGTAGCGGTCGAAAGATGTCCGGCGACCATTTCATAACCCACCTCGCACAGTTCGATGCCCTGGTTACGCGTGATGGTCTGCGCCACTTTGCGCCATGTCGGGTGCAACGTGCGCGGCAGCAGGACGCGCTTTCCGCCCTTGTGCGCACGCACCGCCATGAGCACCGCTTCCGCGAGCGCAGAGGCGCCGTCATAGAGACTGGCGTTGGTCACGTCGAGCGCGAGCAACGACGACATCATGGTCTGATATTCGTACAGCAGTTGCAGCGTGCCCTGGCTCGCTTCTGCCTGATAGGGCGTGTAGGAGGAGTAGTACTCCCCGCGCGTTGCGATCTGCCAGACGGCGGCCGGGATGTGATGCTCGTAGGCGCCTGCGCCGATGAAGTTGAGATAGGTGCCATCGCGCTCGGCGCGCTCGCGCATCAGGCGTGCGATCTCCATTTCGGTGGCCGCCGGCGGGACGCGCATCGGGACGGCGCTGCGCAGCGCAGACGGAATCTCGTCGAACAGCTCGTCGACCGACGTGACGCCGATCGACTCGAGCATCGCCCGGATGTCGTCGTCGGTGTGAGGGATGAACGGCATGTCTGATCGGTTTAGGTTCTAGTGCTTTTCCGCCTCGGCGATCTTCTGGTATGTCGCCGCATCGAGCAGCGCCGCGAGTTGCGCGGGATCGTCCGGCTTGATCCTGAACATCCAGGCACCGTACGGATCCTGATTCACTTTTTCCGGCGCGTCGGCGAGTTCGGCGTTCGCTGCAACCACGACACCCGTTAGCGGCGCGTAGATGTCGGCCGCCGCCTTCACCGACTCGATCACGCCGCATTCCTCGCCCTGCTTCAGTTTGCGGCCCACCGCCGGGTTTTCGACGAACACCACGTCACCCAGCATTTCCTGCGCGTGAAACGTGATCCCGATCGTCACGGCGCCATCGGATTCCTGGCGCGCCCACTCGTGGCTGCTGGTGTACTTGAGGTTCTCAGGCGTGGTCATCGTTTCCCCCGTGAAAGGATTGGGCTCATAGGCTGTGGCGGATTTTCCCATAGCGCACGAACGGCGGCCTCACGGCTCGCGCGCGCAGCCATTTTTCGCGTACGCCGACCGTGAGCTCATCTCCGGGCGCGACGGCCGCCGGGACCCGTGCGAGCGCAATCGATCGCTCCAGCGTGGGTGAAAAACCACCGCTCGTCACCATCCCCTCGCCCGCCGCCGAGCGCACCGGCTGATGCGCGCGCATGACGCCGCGGTCGAGCAGGAGCAAACCGGTGAGCTGCCGCTGCACCGGTTGTGCAGCGAGCGCCGCCTTGCCGACGAAATCGCGATCGGAGTCGAGAGCGACCGTCCAGCCGAGCCCCGACTCGAGCGGCGTCACGGTTTCGTCCATGTCCTGGCCATATAGGTTCATTCCCGCTTCGAGGCGCAACGTATCCCGGGCGCCAAGACCGGCTGCGCTCACGCCCTGCGCACTGAGTTCGCTCCAAAGCGTTTGTGCCTGCGCGGCGTCGAGCATGATCTCGAATCCGTCTTCGCCGGTGTAGCCGGTGCGCGCGACCAGCATCGCATCGGTCTCCGCAGCCTGAAATGGAATGAGCGGCTCGGTAGCGCTCTTTATCCCGGGTCGCGCACGCCACGTTTTTTCCCGCGCGGCGGGACCCTGCACCGCGAGGATGGCCAAGTCGCGGCGCGGCACCAGTTCTACCGTCTGTGAATAGCCCGCCCGTTGTGCCTCCAGCCAGGCGAGATCCCGCTCCGCGGTCGCCGCGTTGACCACGACGCGAAACCGGCGGTCGGCAAGAAAATAAACGATGAGATCGTCCAGCACGCCGCCTTGTGGATTCAGCATGCAGGAATAGAGCGCCCGGCCCGGGTCGGACAACTTGGCGATGTCGTTCGCCAGCACGAATCGCAGGAACGCGCGCGCCCCGGCCCCGCTTACATCGACCGCAAGCATGTGCGAGACGTCGAACATGCCGGCATCGCGCCGTACCCGATGGTGTTCTTCGATCTGGGAGCCGTAGTGCAGCGGCATGTCCCAGCCGGCGAACGCCACCATCTTAGCGCCCGCCGCGCGGTGTAGCGCATTGAGCGGCGTCGTGCGCAGGGTTTCGGCCATGCGTCGCTTTCAGTGGGTGGGCGCGGGCAGCAGATCGAGACGGAAGCCTGCCGCGCCCAGATCGCCGGTATCCAGATCGAGGCGCAGCGTGATCTCGGCTTTTGCCGGAAAGCCGGCATTCACGTCGCGTGGCGGATCGAGGTATTCGCGCGGCAGAAAAACGCGCCGTGCCAACGTGTGCTCGCGCGTGTTGGTGAGCACGAGGTCGAGCGCGGGATACGCGAGATCATAGTCGGCGTGGTTACGCAGCGTCGCCGTAAGTTCGATGACCCCGGGTCTTGCGGCATCGAGGCTTTGCAGGTCGGACGCTTCGATGTTGATCAGTTTCGGGCGCTGTGGCAGCGGCACGTCGCAGGCGAGCGCCTGGCACACACCGTCCAGCAGCGGCTTCAGCGGCCGATAATGCGCCGCGAGGTCACCCCGGTAGAAGTACGTCGCCTGCGCGCCCAGCGTTACTACGAGGAGCGCACTGCCGAGCACCCATCCCCCCAGTCCCCGCCTGCGTTCGGCATGCGCCTGCTGCAGAAACAGCGCATCGGCACTGAGAGGTTGTGAAGACCTCACGCCTTGATCGATGCGCGATTCCGGCTTGACCGACGCAGGTGCCTCAACCCCGTGTCGCGCTGCTGCAGCGGGTGTTGGCGCCGGAGTCGCCTCGAAACGAAAGTCCGCCGGTACGGGCGGCGTGTTCGGCGCCGCCGGGGGTGCGGGAAACGGCCATCGCACTTCGGCCGTTGGCGGGCGGTTGGCCGGCGCGAGAGCTTCCTCGCCCGCGTCCACCGCGCCGCTTGAGGTCGCTTCATCGAGCGCCCGCCGCTCCGGCAAAGTTGCGAGATCTCTGAACCCATCGAATACGGTTGCACAGCGCCCGCACCGCACCTTGCCGTGTCGCGCCTGCAGTTGCTGCGCCGACACGCGAAACAGCGTCCCGCACGCCGGACAACGCGTCACCATCGACATCGTTCGTTACCCGTCATTGGAGTTTCTGATACCGCCCAGCATTGTCCAGCCTTCCTCATGCGCGAGTTCATCGATGACGAAACCGCTCGCATACGCGGCGCGGACTTCGTCGGCTTGAGCCGCCAGTATGCCGGAGAGGGCGATCCGGCCTCCCGCTGCGGTAAGCCTGGTGAGCAAAGGCGCAAGCACGATGAGGGGATGGGCCAATATGTTGGCGACGACGAGCTGAGCCGGGTCCTCACCCGCATCGGCGGTTGCGACAAATCGGTCTTCAACCCGATTTTGCATAGCGTTGTGCCGGGCCGCAAGCAAAGCCTGTTCGTCGATGTCCACGGCCCGAACGCGGCTCGCGCCCAGCTTCAAAGCGGCAACGGCCAGTATCCCGGAACCGCAGCCAAAGTCGAGCACCGACTCGCCGCCCTGGACATGGGCCTCGAGCCACCCCAGGCACAGTCGGGTGGTCGCGTGTGTCCCGGTGCCGAAGGCAAGTCCCGGATCCAGCACGATGTTGATTGCTTGTGAGTCGGGCGGGGAATGCCAGCTGGGCACGATCCAGAGTCGTGACGAAACCCGGATCGGCGTGAACTCGCGCTGGCTTGCGCGGACCCAATCATGCTCGTCGACTGCCTCGACCCGATACGGCGTGTGGGTCGGTACGCCGGATGCGCGCAATGCTTGCGGAATCAATGCCTCCAGCTCCGCATGGCGCTCAAACAATGCCTTCAGGCGCTGGCGCGGCCACAACATCGCCGGCGCCGCACCGGCTTCCATATACAGTGGACGCTCATCTGCGCCACCCGCAGCCGCGTCGGCTACATCAACCGCCAGCGCCCCGGATTCGAGCAAGGCATCGCTCAAACTTTCCGCAAAAGCGGCGTCCACGTCCAGCACGACGGCAAGCCACGACATTTGATCTTACGCTACTCTTCCCGCGCCATTTGGGCGAGCTTGCCTTCGAGGTAGTGGATGCTGGTGCCGCCGCGGCGAAACGCCGCGTCGTGCAGCAGCTCCTGGTGCAGCGGCAGATTGGTCCTTATGCCTTCAATCGCGGTCTCGGTGAGGGCGATATGGAGCCGCGCGATCGCCTGCTCGCGCGTGTCGCCGTAAGCGATGATCTTTCCGAGGAGCGAATCGTAATACGGCGGCACGTAATAGCCGTTGTAGGCGTGCGTATCGACACGGATACCGGGTCCGCCCGGCATATGGAGCGAAGTGATCCGCCCCGGTGAAGGGGTGAACTTATAGGGATCTTCCGCGTTGATGCGGCATTCGATCGCGTGACCCTTGATCTGCACGTCGCGCTGTTTGAGCTTGAGCTTCTCGCCCGCGGCAATGCGGATCTGCAACTGAACGATGTCGAGTCCGGTAACCATCTCCGTGACCGGATGCTCGACCTGCAGTCGCGTGTTCATCTCGATGAAGTAAAACTCGTCGTCCTCATAGAGGAACTCGAAAGTGCCCGCGCCCGAGTAACCGATCTTGCGGCACGCCTCTGCGCAACGTTCAGCAATACGCAGGCGCGCCCGCGACGGCAGCAGGGGTGCCGGCGCCTCCTCGATCACTTTCTGGTGGCGGCGTTGCATGGAACAGTCGCGGTCGCCCAGGTGCAGTGCGTTCTTGTGCTTGTCGGCGATCACCTGGACTTCGATATGGCGCGGATTTTCTAGAAATTTCTCGATGTAAACGGCGGGATTTCCGAAGGCGGCTTGCGCCTCGGTTCGAGTCGTCTGGACCGCATTCAAAAGCGCCGCCTCGGTATGCACGATGCGCATACCGCGTCCGCCCCCCCCACCGGCCGCCTTGATGATGAGAGGGTAGCCGATGCCGCGCGCGATACGGACGATCTCCTTGGGCTCCTCGGGCAGCGCGCCATCCATGCCGGGCACGACCGGCACGCCCGCCTTGCTCATGGCGTTTTTCGCGCTGACCTTGTCGCCCATCATGCGTATGGTTTGCGGGCTGGGGCCGATGAAGACAAAGCCGCTCTGTTCTACGCGCTCGGCGAAGTCCGCATTCTCGGCGAGAAACCCGTAACCGGGATGGATCGCCTCGGCGTCCGTCACTTCCGCAGCGCTGATGATGGCCGGTATGTTGAGATAGCTGCCCGCCGACGGCGGCGGGCCGATGCACACCGATTCGTCGGCAAGCCTGACGTACTTGGCGTCGGCATCCGCTTCCGAATGAACCACCACAGTCTTGATGCCCATTTCGCGGCACGCGCGCTGGATGCGCAATGCCACCTCGCCGCGGTTGGCGATAAGGACCTTTTCGAACATCAGGGAAACGGGTATCCGGGTGCGGGGGCGGGCAGCATAGCGGCAACTCGGTGGATGCGTCTCAGCCGATAACCATGAGCGGCTGGCCGTATTCCACCGGCTGACCGTTTTCGACCAGTATCGCTTTCACGACGCCGTCGTGTTCGGAGTCGATCTCGTTCAGCAGTTTCATCGCCTCGATGATGCACACCGGATCGCCGACTTTCACCGTTGAGCCCACTTCGACGAAAGGCTTGGCGCCCGGTGCCGAGGCGCGATAGAACGTGCCCACCATAGGCGACTTGATCACCTGGCCCTCCGCCGCAGCCG
>DATFGD010000388.1:0-3318 GCA_035249725.1 Burkholderiales bacterium | reverse complement strand
CCCACTGGTTGCGGAACATCGCGGCATAAAAGGAAAGCGCACGGCGAAAACCGGCGCTCGAAAACCCGCCCCAGCGGCCGTGTTCACGCAGCAGCGGCTCACCCTGCTGTAGAGCCAGCGCAATCAGCGGTTCGGGTTCGTTCAGCGGCAGCAGCAGGCCGTAGCGGTCGCCACCGCCCGCCTGTTTGATCGCGGCGAGCACGCGTTGCCATTCGTCCCAGGTCCGCGGTGGTGCATCGAATCCTGCCTGCTGGAGGATATCGCGACGATAAAAGAGCAGGCGCGTATCGACGTACCACGGCACGCCGAGCAGCGCGCCGGCGATGACGTTGGTGTCCCATATACCGGGAAAATAGTCTGTCGCCGTGACGACTTTCGATTTTGCAACGGACGCGTCGAGCGGCGCGAGCGCATCGAGGGCCGCGAATTCCGGCAGCCAGGTGTTGCCGAGCTGGCACAGATCGGGAAGCGTACCGCCCGCGAAAGCGGTCAGCAGCTTTTCATGCGCGGCGCTCCACGGGACCTGCTGCACGCGCACGCGTATGTCCGGATTCCGGCGCTCGAACTCGGGCAGCAACTGCTGCACCACTTCGCCCTCGCGCCCCATGGTCCAGAAGCGCAGCGTCTGGCGCTCGGCTGGCCCGGGCGCACAGCCGGCCAGCTGCAATAGCAGCGCGCAGAGGAGTAGACGCAGCATCATGATCCATAGACCGCAGCCGCGCCGCGCCGTGCGCCGTCGGGGCTAGTCGGGGCTAATCGGTGTCGGCCTTCGCGATCGTGGCGGAGGCGTCGAGCCATCCGCCGGTAAAGCCGGCCCGAAGCAGCCCGCGCCGGATGTGCGGGTTCTCGCGCGTCACCCGCCACACCAGATCCGAGCGGTGGTTTTCGATCATGGCGACGATCGGTCCCTGGTCGATACCGAGATAGTCGTTATCGACCCATCCGACACCGGGAATGCGGTGGCCGTGCCTGAGGGGCACATCGTAATCGAAGCTCGGGTTGAAGGCATCGTAAAACCCGTACTTGCCGTAGATGTGCTCGCCGTAGCGGCGATGCATCTCCTCGATCGCGGGCACGACGATCTCCGGCGCGAAAGCGATGGAGGCCGCCGCCGCTGTCGGCGCGATGGTGCCATCGTCCACGGGTTCCGGCCCGATGCCGCGCGCGTAATAAGTGCGGAAGCGGCGCTTTTCCCCGCCGAAAACAAGCTCCATGTCCGCCGAGCCGTCGCTCGCGGTAAGGCCCCACACGTTTTCGCCATAGCCGGTCCAGCCCATCGGATTCGCCACGGCGTAGGCGCGCTGAGCATACGTCGCGCGTCGCGAATTTTCGAAATAATCGATTCCAAGTTTGCGCATGGCGGCATCGGCTATCCCGCGGAAGTCGACCCACACGTGCGAGTACTGGTGCCCAAAATGCGATTCGAAGCGCAGATGCGTTTGCCCGTACAGCGCACCCCACAGGCGATCGTACTCGCGCGTCCATTCGTTCCATGCCGCTGGCGCCACTGCATGGGTCGGGGAGCCGAGCGCCAGTATGTAGACCAGCATGGCCTCGTTGTATCCCCGCCAGTCGTATTCGAGGAATGAAGACTCCGGCGTCCAGCCATGCGTGATCGCGGTGCCGCGCACCTGCGCCCAGCGCCAGTTGACCCGGGCGTAAATTTCTTCCGCGAGCCGGCGGATCTCCGCCTCTTCCGGTGCGGGGCCGTTGAAGTAGGACTGGCAAAACAGGATGCCGCCCAGCAGCAGTGCCGTGTCCACCGTAGACAGCTCGATATCGCCGACGCGCTGGCCGGTTTTCATATCCAGATAGCGATAGAAGAACCCGTTGTGGCCGGCCATCCCGGTCGCTTCGCTGCCCTGCGGCGCGTTACGAAAGAATCGCAGCGTCTTCAGCACGCGTTCGCGCGCCTGCTCGCGCGTGACGTATCCACGCTCGACGCCAACCGGGTAGGCGGTCAATGCGAAACCCACGGCCGCTATGCTGGCGAAAGACGGTGTGGGGTACCGATCCGGCACCAGGCCCGTTACCGGATCCGCGTTGTCCCAGAAAAATCGGAACGTGCGCTCCTGCAGCTCATCGAAGAGCGGGGGCAGCGGGCGCGCGGCGGCGCGAACTGCGCTCGCCGCAAGCGGCATTGCCTGCGATTTGCCCGTCGCTTGAGCGTCAGCCTTACCCGGAGCGGGTACCACGGGTTGGATCAGCGCCGGCGGGCGGTTTGGTTTCCCCTGCAACAGCATCTCGTTCGTGCGCGTTTGCATCCATGTAGCCGCCGTCACAGCCAGCAGCAGCAGCACCCCAAGCAAGGGGAATGCTTGTCGAGCAGACATCGGAATCCCTCCCTAAATGCTCGTCTTGTGCGCCGCCTGGACGGCGCAGAACACATCATTCCTGCAATTCGTTTAATTTACACCGTGTGCGGCGATTATCGATGAAAAATAACGCGCGGAGGCCTTCGGCGTCCGGCGTTGTGTTGCGAAATCCACATGTACGATGCCAAAACGCTTGGAATACCCCAGCGACCACTCGAGGTTGTCCATGAACGACCACGCAAAATAACCGCGCACGTCGCATCCCGTCCGAATCGCATCGGCCACCGCGCTGACGTGCCGGCGCAGGTAGTCGACGCGCAGCGGATCCGCTAGTTCCTCGCCCGCGACGGTCGGCGGGTCATAGAACGCCGCGCCATTTTCGGTGATGTACACCGGCGGATTGCCGTAGCGGTCTTTCACCCAGGTGAGCACGTCGGTCAGTCCCTGAGGATAAACCTCCCAGCCGGTCTCCGTGTACGCGGCCTGCTTCTGCCGCACCGCGCGGGCGCGGAGCGGCCACGCGGACGGGTCGTGGCAGGTGACATTGCGCGTGTAATAGTTGATGCCGACGAAATCGAGCGGCTGGCGGATGAGCGCATAGTCCTCGGCAGGCCACTCGGGCCAGGCCTCGCCAAAGATGTCCCGCAGTTCCGCGGGATAGCGACCCAGTAAGGCCGGATCGAGATATTGCCGGTTCATATAGGCATCGGCACGCGCGGTCGCGGCGACGTCTTCCTCACTGCCCGATGCCGGATACTTGGGTTCGAGATTGACGACGAGACCGATCCGGTGTTTGCCCTCCGCCCGATAAGCTTGCACAGCCTTGCCGTGCGCGCGCATCAGGTGATGCGTCGCGATCGGCGGTTCGAAACGGTTGCGGTGCCCCGGCGCGAGCGCCCCGTGCAGGTAGCCGCCATCGGTCACCACCCACGGCTCGTTCAACGTCGCCCAGAGCTTCACGCGGCCGTCGAGCCGCCGGTACAGGATCTGCGCATAGTCGCCG
>DATFGD010000387.1:0-2529 GCA_035249725.1 Burkholderiales bacterium | reverse complement strand
CGCTCCTGCCGGCAGATGACGGGCTTGATGCCCGCCGCAGCGGCAGCCTCGATCACCGGCGTGGTGGGAAATGACGGCAGAATGTTGATGCCTTCAAGCTTGAGTATCTCTGCAATCGCATCGATGGTTCGCATGGTGGTCCGTTCCTGTCAGCGCCCGTGGCGGAAACACGCATTCTACGTGTGCGGCTCGCCGCCTGCGTTGCGGGACGCGAGTTTAGCGGTCGCCTGCATCGCGCGCAGGTGCGGTATGCTCCGTTTTATTGATCCGCAATATGGAACGCGCATGTAGCTGTATCTCGCCTGGAGCAGAGAGGAGCCATCATGAGAATCAACTGCAAGACGGTTAGCCGCGCTGCATTGGTGTTGTTTATTACCGCGATGGGCGCGGCAGACGCTGCGGAGAAGTATCCCAACAAGCCCGGCCGCCTCATTCTGCCTTTCGGCGCAGGCGGCTCTACCGATGTCATCGGACGCATTTTCGCGCAACGCTTCGGCGAAGCGTGGGGCCAGACCGTCGTGGTGGATAACCGCCCCGGCGCGGCCGGCATCCTCGGCACCGAGTTGGCGGCGAAGGCGTCTACCACGCTGATATCGCTCTACGCCACGATGCCCAATATCCTTTGCGTGACGCCATCGCTTCCTGCAGCGAACGTCGGCGAATTCGTCAAACTCGCGAAGGGGCACCCCGGCAAATTCAAGTACGCGTCCTCGGGGGTCGGCGCCTCGCCGCATCTCACGATGGAGCTGTTCAAGGCGGCTGCCGGAGTAGACATCGTGCACGTACCCTACAAGGTATCGTCGCAGGGCTACACCGACACGATGTCAGGTCTGGTTCAGGCGTTTTTCTTCAATCTTCCCGGGCCATTGCCTCACATCAAGGCGGGTCGCTTGCGTGCGCTTGCCGTCACATCGGCGAAGCGTGCCGAGCAGGTGCCTCACATCCCAACCATCATGGAATCCGGCATACCGGACTTCGAAGTCACCGTGTGGCAGGGCTACGCCCTGCCCAAGGGTACACCGCAAAGGTACGCGGCGACGATACACGCAGCGATGATGAAGGCGCTCGAATCACCCGAACTGCGTCAGCGATTTTTTACGGCCGGTGTTTCCGCAGCACCGGTGACGCCCGAGGCGTTCAGGAAGTTCGTGGAGGCCGAGACTGCGAAGTGGAAGAAGGCAATAGACATCTCGGGCGCGAAGGTCGAGTAGGCCTGCGCTCGACCGCGCCATAAAGAGCCCGTAAAGCTCTACATCACGCCGGGTCAGTTGCCGGCGCGCGTCATGATCTGTGAGGGGTTGTCCAGGCTGAAGCGCAGCCGCCACGCGACGTCCTTGTACACGTGCTGTGCGCACACGGGAAACAACTTCTCGCGGCCCCACGCGGCGTACTTCCATCCCTTCAGCTCCGCCGCGATGCGGTCCGCGCTTACGCCGTTCAGGATGAGTTCCGCCATGCGCTCGCGCAGCACCATCAGGTAATCTTTGTAGGCGTCGATCGCTTCCCGGCCGACGCCTTTCACCGGCGCGCCGTGACCCGGGATCACGGTCCTGCAAGGAATCTCGCTGAGCCGTTCGAGCATGGCGATAAGCGCGTCCACGTCCGCCGTCTTCAGCCGTCCATGCACGCCCGCGAACACAAGATCTCCTGCAAACAGCACGCCGCGTTCCGGGAAGTTGACGATGAGATCGCCCGGACAATGCCCATGACCCATGTGCAGCAGCTCGATCTTTTCCCCCGCGACCCGAAGCGTCGCGCGGTCCGTCAGGCCGACATGCGGGATGAGTTCTTCGGGACTTGTAAGCTCGTGGGCGAGCGCGGGGTTACGCCTGCGCAGATCCGCCACCCACGACGCCATCCCATCTTGGCCTCGATGCGCGAGCGGCAGACCTCGGAGGCGATGATCATCGCTCCCTCGCGGCGGAAGAAATGGTTCATCGAATAGTGATCGGCGTCGTCGTGAGTGTTGATGGCGAAGCGCACCGGCCGGTCGCTCACCTGCTCCAACGCGCGCATCAATCCCGCGTATTGCTTCACGTAGCTGTCGATGGAGATCGTGCCCTCGTCGGTCAACACGATGCCGTTGTTGGAGTCGCCGTCCGGCCCCACGTAGACGAACACCCCGTCCGCGACATCGGCGACTCCACCTTTTGCAAAATCGGCCGCCATCACTCACTCCTCCTCGTTTTCAACCTAAGGTCAGCGAAAAACAGTCCATGTTGCACCAACGCGCGATCATATGCCCGCCGATGCGCGTGACATCCGGTCGCCCGGCAGCCCTGGTCACGCCGGGCGCGTGCTGAACGCGAGCAGCGTCACGATGATCACGAACAGCACCATGGCGCTCAGTGCGAGCGACCAGTGGACGCCGATCAAGCCACCGATAACGCCGATCGTGATGCCGCTGAAGGCGCGCATCCCGAGGGCGCCCATGTTATAGAGGCCGATCACCCGGCCGCGCATCCGGGCAGGCGCATTAAGCTGCACCAGCGTCATCGCCATCGCGTTGAACGAAAGCTCGAGAAACCC
>DATFGD010000386.1:0-6440 GCA_035249725.1 Burkholderiales bacterium | reverse complement strand
CGCGGATACCGTCACGATGACGGTGAAGAACCATCGGCCTGCTGCACCATAATGGGCGAGCGCCGCCCATTCGAAGCTTGCAATACAGAGTCCGAGCAAGAGGAAAGCAGCCCAAAGGCCATTGGGCAGCAGAAGGAGTGCACCGCAAAACAGCGTCAGCAGCCCGATGGCGGTAACGAGGCGTGCAGCGAACATCGGCGGTGTCGTACAGGAAGCGCCACCGTGGATGACGGTGCGCTGCCCTACCCCGTCAGTTGGCGCGGCACTCCGACGCTCTCGAGTTCCGGCAGCTGTTCGCTCGTGCGTCCGAACCGGCGTTCGCGCTGCTGATACGACGCGATGGCCCCATCGAGCGCTGCGGCATCGAAATCAGGCCAGAGGACGTCGGTGAAATAGAGCTCGGTGTACGCCAGCTGCCAGAGGAGAAAATTACTGATGCGCTGCTCGCCGCCGGTGCGTATGAAGAGATCCGGTTCCGGTGCGTGGCCGAGCGCGAAATAAGGCACAAGGTCGGATTCCGTGAAACACGATGCGAGCTGGGGCTGTTGGTCGAGCATGCGTTTCACAGCCTGCAGGATGTCCCAGCGTCCTCCGTAGTTGGCTGCAACGGTAAGCGTCAGCCGGTTGTTACCCGCCGTCAATTCCTCCGCAGCGCGAATGAGGCGCACCAGTTCCGGTTCGAAGCGCGACCGATCGCCGATAACCCGGAAGCGTATGCCGGCCTCGTGCAGCTTGCCGATTTCCTGTTCGAGCGACAGCACGAAGAGACGCATCAGAAACGACACTTCATCCGCCGGCCGCCGCCAGTTTTCGCTGCTGAAGGCAAAGAGCGTGAGGTACTCGACCCCGCGGTCCCCACACGCGCGCACGACCCGGCGCACCGCCTCGACGCCGCGCTTATGTCCGGCCATGCGGGGCAAAAACCGCCGCTTTGCCCAGCGGCCGTTGCCGTCCATGATGATCGCGATATGCCGCGGAATCTCCCGCGGCTCCGGGATCTGCTCCGTAGAACTCTCGAACATTGGCCTCCCTAGATCGCCATCAGATCGGCTTCTTTCGATTGAAGCATCTTGTCGATCTCAGCGATGTGCCGGTCGGTAAGCTTTTGTATGTCATCCTGTGCCCGCCGCTCATCGTCTTCCGCGACTTTCTTCTGCTTGAGCAGCTCTTTGAGATGATGGATCGCGTCGCGCCGGACGTTGCGAACCGCGACACGCGCATTCTCCCCTTCGCTGCGCACGACCTTGATGAGTTCCTTCCTCCGCTCTTCGGTGAGCGGCGGCATCGGCACCCGTATCGTATCGCCCTGCGCCGCCGGATTGAGCCCCAGGTCCGAATCGCGTATCGCCTTCTCGACGGCCTGCAGCATTTTCTTGTCCCATGGAACGACGCCTATGGTACGGGCGTCGATCAGATTGACGTTCGCCATCTGCGGAACCGGCGTCGGCGTGCCGTAATAGTCCACCGCGATGTGGTCGAGAAGCCCGGCGTGGGCGCGACCCGTGCGCACCTTCGCGAGGTCGAGTTTAAGGGCTTCCAAAGTCTTCTTCATCTTCTGTTCGGCGGTTTTCTTCACGTCCGAAATCATGATCCACCTCCATTCTATGCGTGAACCATTGTACCTTCGTCCTCGCCCAGCACGACGCGTTTGAGCGCCTTGGGCTTGAAGATGCTGAAGACATTTACGGGCAGCTTCTGATCACGGCACAGCGTGAGCGCTGTGGCGTCCATCACCTTCAGGTTCTTGATGATGGCCTCGTCGAACGTAAGGCGCTTATAGCGCATCGCTTCGGAGTTGGTTTTGGGATCATCGGTGTACACCCCGTCCACCTTCGTCGCCTTGAGGACGAGATCGACGTTCATCTCCATCCCTCGGAGCGCGGCGGCGGTGTCCGTGGTGAAGAAGGGGTTTCCGGTGCCCGCTGCGAAGATGACGATCTTGCCCTCCTCCAGGTAGCGCATCGCTTTCCCGCGGATGTACGGTTCGACCACTTGCTCGATATTGAGCGCGGATTGCACACGGCTCACGATGTTGACGCGCCGCATCGCATCCTGCAGCGCAAGCGCGTTCATCACCGTTGCAAGCATCCCCATATAGTCGGCAGTGGCGCGATCCATGTGAGATGCGCCGGGTGCGACGCCGCGAAAGATGTTGCCCCCGCCGATGACGACCGCCACTTCGACCCCGAGATTCGCAACATCCGCGATCTCGTCGACGATCCGGTCGATGGTTGTCCGGTTAATGCCATAAGTGTCCTCGCCCATCAATGCCTCACCGCTCAGCTTCAGCAGGATACGCTTGTAAGCGGGCGTTTCTGGCATGGGGCTCTCGCTAACGCGGATGACCGGTGGTCAGGACAACCGAGCTTGCTTTTTGTGCCGGGCGTCCCCGACCTGTGCCATCACTTCGGCAGCGAAATCGTCCTTTCTCCTTTCGAGACCTTCGCCGACCACAAACAGCGCGAAACCGGAAATCGACGCGCCTTTGGACTTCAAAAGCTGCGCCACGGTCTCCTTGTCGTTCTTGACGAACGGCTGGCCCAGCAGTGTCACTTCTTTCAGGAATTTCTGCACGGCGCCCTCCACCATCTTTTCGACGATGTTGGGCGGCTTTCCGGAGTCTGCTGCCTTGGCCGCTGCGATATCGCGCTCCTTCCGCAGCAACTCGGCGGGCACTTCACCGCTGTCGAGCGCTACGGGCTTGCTCGCGGCGATATGCATGGCAAGATCCTTGCCCAATGCTTCGTCGCCCCCGACAACGCCCACCAGCACACCGATCTTTGCGCCGCCATGAATGTAGGTGTACAGCTTTCCGTGCGCCGCCATCCTCGCAAATCGGCGGATGGTCACGTTTTCGCCGATCTTGCCTACCAAAGCCTTGCGTGTTTCCTCGACCGTTGTTGCGCCGTGCAACTTGAGGATGGAGAGCCCCGCCACGTCCCGTGGGGCCTGCTCGGCCGCGAGCTGCGCCAGATTTGCGGCGAAGCCCATGAACTCCGCACTCTTTGCTACAAAGTCCGTTTCACAATTGACCTCGACGAGTGCGCCGACGCTGCGCTCGCTATCCACATGCGCCGCAACGACGCCCTCAGCGGTAATGCGTGAGGCGGCCTTGCTCGCTTTGTTTCCCAGCTTGATGCGGAGGATTTCCTCCGCTCGTGGGAGATCGCCGCCCGCCTCGGCCAGTGCGCGCTTGCATTCCATCATTGGCGCATCGGTCTTCTCGCGCAAATCTCTTACCATGGTTGCGGTAATTTCCGCCATTCGGTGCTCCACTGGTTAAAAAAAAGGGGCTCGCGCCCCTGCTGCGGGTTACGCGCCCGCTACGCTTCAGTCTCTTCGTCGACTTCCACGAACTCGTCGCCGCCGCCGGTGATTTCCTTGACGCTATCGCTGCGGCCTTCGAGAATCGCATCGGCCACGCCGCGCGCATACAGGCGGATCGCTCGGCTCGAGTCGTCGTTGCCCGGGATGACATAGTCGATGCCCTCCGGGGAATGATTGGTGTCCACTACGCCGATGATCGGAATGCCCAGCTTCGTTGCTTCGGATATGGCGCCTTTCTGGTATCCCACATCGATCACGAACATCGCGTCCGGAAGCCCATTCATGTCCTTGATCCCGCCCAGACTGCGTTCCAGCTTGGCGATCTCGCGTTGATACTGCAACCCCTCCTTCTTGGACAATTTATCGATCGATCCATCCTGAATCATCGCTTCCATGTCCTTCAGGCGCTTGATCGACTGCTTGACGGTCTTGTAATTGGTGAGCATGCCGCCCAGCCAGCGATAATCCACGTAGGGCGAGCCACAGCGTTGCGCCTCTTCGCGGATGATATCGCGCGCCTGGCGTTTGGTGCCGACGAAAAGGATGGTCCCCTTGTTGGACGCAAGCTGGCGCACGAATTTGAGTGCGTCCTGGTACATCGCCAGGGTTTTTTCGAGATTGATGATGTGTATCTTGTTGCGGTGTCCGAAGATGTATGAAGCCATCCGCGGATTCCAGTAGCGGGTTTGATGTCCGAAATGGACGCCCGCCTCCAGCATTTCACGCATCGTAACCGACATGTTGACTCCTGTAAGGGTTGAACCTCCACCCGCTCGAGACCCGCCGTCGAGACGGCGGGCACCCTGTTTCGTTATTGCGGGTGTGTGTTTTCTTAGCCCGCCCACTTGGCAAGCTAACCGTTTATTTTACTACATTAAAACGGCGTGCTCCCAATCCCGGAAATGCCTTCCGCCGTGACGCGCGCCCTCTGATACAATCGTCCTTTCCCGAAAAACCAAGCACTTGGAATCTCTTCCTGCAGTGAAGTTCCGTACCGTCCATGCCGGTTCATATCAAATCCCCGGATGAGATAGCAAAGATGCGCGTCGCGGGCCGCCTTGCCGCCGAGGTGCTCGATTTTATCGCGCCCCGCATCCGGCCTGGTGTGACGACGGGCGAGCTCGACCACCTGTGCCACGATTACATGGTGGGTGAGCAGCAGGTCACGCCCGCCCCGCTGCACTATGCACCGCCGGGTTATCAGCCGTTCCCGAAATCGATCTGCACATCCGTCAACCACGTGGTATGCCATGGGGTACCGGGCGACAAGAAACTGAAGTCAGGCGATATCATCAATATCGACATCACGGTCATCAAGGACGGCTACCACGGCGATACGAGCCGCATGTTCTACGTCGGGCAGCCTTCGATTCAGGCCAAGCGTTTGTGCGAGATAACGTACGAATGCATGTGGCGGGGGATCGAGACGGTCAAGCCCGGCGCGACACTGGGGGACATCGGGTATGCGATCCAAAGCCATGCCGAACAGAACGGATACAGCGTGGTGCGCGAGTTCTGCGGACACGGCATTGGTTCGCGGTTTCATGAGGAACCGCAGATCCTGCACTACGGTCGCCCCGGAACCGGTCTGAGGCTCGAGCCCGGCATGACCTTCACCATCGAGCCCATGATCAACGCGGGCAAGGCCGACATCCGTCAGCTCGCCGACGGATGGACGATCGTCACGAAAGACCACAGCCTTTCGGCGCAATGGGAACACACCGTGCTCGTCACACCGACCGGCCACGACGTGCTGACTGTTTCAACGGGGGCACCGGAAAAGCCCGCGGCAGCGCACTCCACGCACTGATCCCGTGAGCGGTGTAAGCGTAACCTCGAGTCCGCGCCTCGCGCCTCTTGCGGGCGAGTGGAAACGCGCGCTCGCCCAGGAACGCGAGCGCCTGCGGCGGGAGTTCTTCAGGCGCCCTGCCGCGGGGCGCCTCCTGGTTCGCCACAGCCAGCTCATCGACCGCCAGCTTTGCGAAGTCTGGGTGACGCAGGCCCTGCCGCGCGACTGGGCGTTGCTCGCGGTGGGCGGCTACGGACGCGGGCAGCTTTTCCCCTCGTCCGACATCGATCTGCTGGTCCTGCTGTCCAGGGCCGCAGACGACGTAGTTCAAAAGAAGCTCGAAGCCTTCATCGGCGCCCTATGGGATATCGGTCTGGAGGTCGGGCACAGCGTCCGAACCATAGACGAGTGCGCTCAACTCGCCGCGCAGGACCTTACCGTGCAGACCAGTCTACTGGAAGCAAGGGTGGTTCGCGGCGATCGAAAGCTCTTCCGCCGCTTCTTGAACCGGTTGAACGAAGCCCTGGAGCCGGCCGATTTTCTGCAGGCAAAACAGCTGGAGCAGCAGCAGCGGCACGCGCGCTATCAAGAGTCGAACCTCGAGCCGAATATCAAGGAAAGCGCAGGCGGGTTGCGCGATCTGCAGACCATCTTGTGGATCGCACGCGCCGCGGATAGCGGCAAGACTTGGGGCGAGCTTGCACGCCGCGGCGTGATCACGTCGCAGGAAGCGCGCGAAATCCAGCGTCACGAAGTTTTTCTGCAGTCGCTGCGCATACGGCTCCATTACCTTGCCGGGCGCCGCGAGGACCGGCTGATTTTCGATTATCAGTCGGCGCTGGCAACCCAGCTCAGCCTGCACGACCGGCCGCACCGGCTCGCGAGCGAGCAGCTCATGCAACGCTATTACCGCGCGGCCAAGGCGGTATCCGAACTGAACGCGATCCTGCTGCAGAACCTCAAGGCGCGGATCTCGCCTTCCCGCGACAAGGCGTATCACGCCATCAATTCACGGTTCGGCACGCGCGACGAGCTGCTGGAGGCGTGCAACGAAGACTTGTTCGAGCGGGAACCGAGCGCGATGCTGGAAGCGATCCGGGTTCTGCAGCATCATCATGAATTGAAAGGGATCGGAGCGACGACGCTCCGTGCATTGTGGCAAGCGCGCCGTCACATCAACCCGGGGTTTCGCCGCGACCCGGTCAATCGCAGGCTGTTCATCGACATCATGAGAAGCCCGTCGCACGTCGAACGCGCGCTGCGACGGATGAACCAGTCCGGCATCCTGGGACGGTATCTCCCCGCTTTCGGCCGCATCGTGGGC
>DATFGD010000385.1:0-6365 GCA_035249725.1 Burkholderiales bacterium | reverse complement strand
GTCGGCCAGCGCGGAACGTATCGTGTCCTGAATGAGACGCGCCATCGGCCGTGCGCCCATCAGCGGATCGAAGCCCTTCTTCGCAAGATAATCCTTGAGCGCGCTCGTAAATGAAATCTCGACCTTTTTTTCCTCGAGCTGCGCTTCGAGCTGCATCAGGAACTTGTCTACCACCCGAAGAATGATGTCGTGATCGAGCGCGGCAAACGAAATGATCGCATCGAGCCGGTTGCGGAATTCCGGCGTGAACAGGCGCTTGATCTCCGCCATCTCGTCACCGGCCTGGCGGCCCTGGGTAAACCCGATGGACACTTTGGAAAGTTCCGCGGCGCCCGCGTTGGTCGTCATGACGATCGCCACATTCCGGAAGTCCGCCTTGCGCCCGTTGTTGTCGGTGAGCGTTCCGTGGTCCATCACCTGCAGCAGGATGTTGAAGATATCCGGATGCGCTTTTTCGATCTCGTCCAGGAGCAGCACAGAGTACGGGTGCTTGGTCACCGCTTCGGTGAGAAGACCACCCTGATCGAATCCGATGTATCCCGGCGGCGCGCCGATGAGACGCGACACCGCATGCCGCTCCATATATTCCGACATGTCGAAGCGAATCAGCTCGACGCCCATCACATAGGCGAGCTGGCGCGCCACCTCGGTCTTGCCCACACCGGTGGGCCCGCTGAACAGGAACGACCCGATCGGCTTCTGCGGATTGCCGAGCCCGCTCCGCGCCATCTTGATCGCCGCCGCGAGCGCATTGATCGCGCGATCCTGGCCGAACACCACGGCTTTCAGATCGCGGTCGAGGTTCTTGAGCGCATTGCGGTCGTCCGTCGATACGGTCTGTGCGGGAATGCGCGTGATCTTGGCGATGATCTCCTCGATCTCGTGCTTGCCGATAATGCGCTTCTGTTTCGATTTCGGCAGGATCTTCTGCGCCGCGCCCGCTTCGTCGATCACATCGATCGCCTTGTCGGGAAGATGCCGGTCGTTGATAAATCGAGCCGATAGCTCTGCCGCAGCGGAAAGCGCCGCCGCCATATATTTGACGCCGTGGTGCGCCTCGAAGCGGGACTTGAGACCGCGCAGGATCAAAATGGTCTCCGGCACCGACGGCTCGACCACGTCCACCTTCTGGAAACGCCGCGAGAGCGCGTGATCCTTCTCGAAGACGCCGCGGTATTCGTTGTAGGTCGTCGCGCCGATGCACTTCAATTGGCCGGTCTGCAGCGCGGGCTTCAGCAAATTGGAAGCATCGAGGGTGCCGCCGGAAGCGGCGCCGGCGCCGATCAGCGTATGGATCTCATCGATAAAGAGAATCGCATTCGGGTTATCGACGAGTTGCTTGAGCACCGCCTTCAAGCGCTGCTCGAAATCACCACGGTATTTCGTACCCGCCAGCAATGCGCCCATGTCGAGCGAATAAACCTGGCAGCGTTTCAGGATGTCGGGCACGCTGCCTTCCACGATGCGGCGCGCGAGCCCTTCCGCGATCGCGGTCTTGCCCACGCCCGCCTCGCCCACCAGGAGCGGATTGTTCTTGCGGCGCCGGCACAGGGTCTGCACGACGCGCTCGAGTTCGCGCTCGCGGCCGATCAGCGGATCGATCTTGCCCGCCAGCGCCATCGCATTCAGATTGAGGGTGTAGTTCTCCAGCGCGCCTGCGGGCTGGGCTTCGTGCTCACCGTCGCTGTCGGCCTCGGTTTTCGAGGGCGCGGCCTGCGGCACCTTGCTGATACCGTGCGAGATGTAATTCACGACGTCGAGCCGCGTCACGCCCTTCTGATGCAGAAAGTACACCGCGTGCGAGTCCTTTTCGCCGAAGATCGCGACCAGCACGTTCGCGCCGGTGACCTCCTTCTTTCCGGAGGACTGCACGTGCAGGATGGCGCGCTGAATCACACGCTGGAAGCCCAATGTGGGCTGCGTGTCCACTTCCTCCCCGGTGAGAATGGGCGTGTGCTCGGTGACAAAATCGGTCAGGAGCTTTCTCAATTCGTCGATATCCGCGGCGCACGCGCGCAGCACCTCGGAGGCCGAGGGATTATCAAGCAAAGCCAGCAGCAGGTGCTCCACGGTAATGAACTCGTGGCGCTTCTGACGCGCTTCCATGAACGCCATGTGCAAGCTGACTTCCAGTTCCTGTGCAATCATCTCGGTCTGTTTCTCAATTCTCTTCCATTACGCACTGTAACGGATGTTGATGCTGTTTTGCGTACGACTTTACCTGTTCGACTTTGGTTGCGGCCACGTCCTTGGGGTAGATGCCGCACACGCCTATTCCTTCGCGGTGCACCTTCAGCATGATCTGCGTCGCCTTTTCCCGGCTCAAAGCGAAAAACTTCTGCAGGACCGAAACCACGAAGTCCATCGGCGTGTAGTCGTCGTTCAGCAGCAACACTTTGAACATCGGCGGCGGCTTGACCTTGCTCTTCTTTGCCTCCAGAACCGTGTCTTCGCGATGCCTTGTTGCCATGCCGAAAGAAGCGCGCCTAGTCCCGCACGTCAGTTGTTATTTTCGCCATTACTGGGGAAATTTCAAGTAGCTTTTTCGCACCATTTCAGGAGTATACTTGACTTCCACACCCAAATAGCCTAGAAAGCAGACGGGTGTTTGGCTTCAAGTTTTTCGCCGGACTGTCAGGCCGTTTGCGATCCTTGAAACTCAAACAAAGTTGCGGGATCCACGACCCGCTTTTTCGACGAAGGTAGGAAATATGGCAACTGGTACGGTGAAATGGTTCAACGACGCAAAAGGCTATGGCTTTATCACGCCGGATGACGGAAGCGAAGATCTCTTCGCACACTTCTCGGCGATCCAGATGGGCGGTTTCAAGACGCTCAAGGAAGGCCAGAAAGTCTCGTTCGAGGTAACTCAGGGTCCCAAGGGCAAGCAGGCGTCAAACATCCAAGCCGTTTCCTGAGCGCATGCCGGTCGAGCCGGTGAGCGCAGTCCCGAAGAATTAGCCAGCCCACGCGCCCCATTCCGGGCAGTGGGCTTTTTTCTTGGGAGGGGGTTGTGCCGCAACGGCCCGCATGTCGCGGCATCGGCTCGTTTTTCACTTGCCCCACGGCCGGATCGCCTCTTTCAGCTTGCGGTAGCCCTCGAGGTAGCGGGGCCGCTTGCCACCATAGATGCGATCGAACGCAGCGAGTTGCTCGTCGAGCCAGCTCGCGAGTTGGGTATTGCCCGGATTGGCCGCCTTGTAGGCCTCGTTGATCAGCACGAAATGGATTCGCGGGTCGTACGGCTGTTTCTGCCCGCCGACCGTCTCGTCTCCCGCGAGCAAACGCAACAACATCGCATCCGCTGAACCGAGCGTCTGCTCGAAGATCGGTTCGCCTTCCATGCGGTACATGACGCTCGTCATGTCCTTGCCGTTGGTCATGGTGAAGCCCATATCGCGCCAGACTTTCTGCATGTCCGTGCCGGCGTGGACGTGGTCGAGTATCTTCTGTCCCCAGCCCCGCAGCACGTCCGGCGCATCAGCCATCAGATCGGTCAGCCGGTCGCCGTCGAGATCGGTTGCATAGACGATCGCTTTGCGCTGCTGATACATGTCGTGCAGCAGGATGCCGAAATTGGTGTCGGAGATGTGCTCGTGGATTTCGCCGCCCCAGTTTTCCATGCCGGCCTTGAAATCCCTGGGCAGCAGGGCCACGATGGCATCGACGTTCGCCTTGTGCTCCGCGTATGCGTCCACGGCATAGCGGCGCTTCAATTCGAATTTCGTGCCCTGTAACAGCCAACGCAGGACCCCGGCGTTGACGGCATCCTCCTGTGCCTGCGTGGGTTTGGTCGCGACACGCCCGATCTGTCCCGTCTCGTGCACCATTTTCAGGAAAAGACGGACGGCGTACGCCATCCTGACGCCGGGCGTATTCATCTCGGAATGGATGTTGCCGGTTTCGCGGTCGACGCGGAATTTCTTCGAGTCCTGCGAGTACGGCAGTCCCGGCATGAACCGCACGCTGGTGATTGTCCCGTAAGGGCGAACATTGCAGTAAACACCGGCGGCCGTGCGCAGCGGCGCGTTGGCCGACTTGCCGAGCACGACGACCTTCTTGCCGTTCTCGTTCACCAAGGCGTCGCCGGCAGTGGACCACTTGATTGCCGTGTACGCGAGTTTGCCGAACCACTCGAGCGACTTGAGCTTCGTATCGTGCCGGAACTGCGCCATCATCGGTACGCCGAGGAACGGCAACCCCAGCACGTCGAGCGCCATCAAGGTGCCGTTCAGCGCAAACTTGTCCGTGAACGCGTGGGCGACGGGTTTCAGACCGCCGTGCGCGTTGCCACCCTCCCAGATGACCGCATCCGAAATACCGCGCGGCTGGACCTTGGACCGCTTGTATATGCTGTCGAGCAGCTTGAACAGATCTCCGTTCTCCTCCTCCTGAGCGATCTTGAGCAGATCGATTCCTTCGGTCATGGCGCGCGCTCCCTCTGAAATGGCGAGTGGGTGGGTGATCTGGCGGTTCAAGTGATCATTGCGGCGGCGGAGCCTGCGGCGTGCCGCCTATGGAGTGCTTGATCCTGCCGGCGCCGGCACGAACAACTTGGCCGACGATAAGACCGAAAGTATATCAGACGGCCCCAGGCATCCCGCGAGCGCCAACGGTTGCCTGTAGCGCCTTCATTGGCGTAATGCCCGGTTATTACTATGTGGACTTCATGGCGTCGAAGCATGCGGTCGGTCAGCTGGCCGCGAGACAAGTCTTCAATCCCTTGTTTAGGCATTGTTTTTTCGGCCCGCCCGCGCGCTTGCCGCCATTCTGTCAACCGATATGAGCGGTCCTCCGTTATTGGCAGTGACCGATCTCAAAGCGGTCACGTCTCATTAACCTCAAGAGGAAGAAACATGAGCAAACTGCTATCCACCCTGTTGGCCGGCGTCTTTGCCGCGGTAACGATTACCCCGGTGGCCTTTGCGGCGGAAAAGAAAGACGAAGCCAAGAAGGAAATGAAGAAAGGCGACAAGAAGGCCGAGAAGAAAACCGACGGCAAGAAAGAAATGAAAAAAGGCGACAAAAAGGACGAGAAGAAATAATCCGTCGTTTTTCCCGCGAAGGCAGGGAGCAGTCCCTGCCTTTTTTTCGCCCTCAAATTGCCATTGTCATGTTTTTCGGATAGGCTACCGCTGCTCAAAAGAGCTTGCGGCGTGCGCGAGAGCTGCGCCGCTAATGTCAATAAACCACTTCCAGGGAGGAAGTACCATGAAGAAGTTACTGGCCGCGCTCATCGCCGGCGCGTTTGCTCTGACTTCGGCTTCGGCAGTCATCGCGGCCGAGAAGAAAGACGAGAAGAAGATGGACAAGAAGATGGACAAGAAGGACGACAAAAAGAAGAAAAAGGACGACAAGGACAAGAAAAAATAACAACAAACAACTAGAAATAAAAATAAATCACCTCGGGGCAGGTTCATCCTGCCCTTTTTCATTTCCATTTCCGCTGCCTCAGCAGAAGGCTCTCCCGCAACACCGTGCGCTAAAATGGCGCAATGGACGCGCACACGCATGTGGTTGTCGGCATGTCGGGCGGTGTGGACTCATCGGTTGCGGCGCTCCTGCTCAAGCAGCAGGGTTACGCAGTGACCGGCCTCTTCATGAAGAATTGGGAGGACGACGATACCGATCAGTACTGCGCTTCACGCGAAGACTTGATCGACGCGGTGGCGGTGGCCGACCGGATCGGCATCGACATCGACACCGTCAATTTCTCCACGGAGTACAAGGAACGCGTGTTCAACGCGTTCCTGCGCGAGTACCGGGCCGGGCGCACGCCGAATCCCGACGTGCTGTGCAACGCGGAGATCAAGTTTCGCGCCTTTCTCGATCACGCGCTCGCGCTCGGAGCCGACCGCATTGCGACCGGGCATTATGCGCGTATCCGCGAAGTGGAAGGCCTGCATCAGCTGCTCAAAGCCGAGGACGGCACCAAGGATCAAAGCTACTTTCTCTATCGCCTGAGCCAGGAACAACTCGCGCGCACACTGTTCCCGCTCGGTGGCCTATACAAGCGGGAGGTCCGCGATATCGCGCGCCGCGAGGGACTGCCCAACCATGACAAGAAAGATTCCACAGGGATATGTTTCATCGGCGAGCGGCCGTTCCGCGAGTTTCTGAACCGCTACCTGCCGACCAACCCTGGGGAGATCTGCACACCCGAGGGTAAAGTGATCGGTCGGCACAGAGGACTGATGTACCACACCATAGGCCAGCGCCAGGGGCTCGGCATCGGCGGACGGCGCGAGGGCGATGGCGACGCCTGGTACGTCGCGGCAAAGGACATCGCCCGCAACCGCCTCATCGTGGTCCAGGGTCACGACCATCCCGCCCTCTTGTGCGAGCGGTTGACTGCTACGGACCTC
>DATFGD010000384.1:0-2368 GCA_035249725.1 Burkholderiales bacterium | reverse complement strand
CTCCTGATGGATTTTTAAGACAGCGGATCGAGTTACTCCGCCGATCGCGGCAAATTATCGCACAGGGCATATCAAGTGCGCACACATCCTGATCATCACGGGCACGGCGAGCGGGTGGAGGACTTCCGCCTCATCACCGGCGCCGGCAAATACGCCTCGGACTGGCGCGCACCGGGACAGCTCTACGGTTCCTTTCTGCGCGCGGACCGTGCGCATGGGGAAATCATTTCCATAGACATCGCACACGCGCTCGCGTCGCCGGGCGTCAAATATATATTTACGGGCGCGGACGCGGTCACGGCCGGTTACACCCGCGCGCCGCACTCGCTCACTTTTCCCGGGCGCAACGGCATGAAGGCGCGCGCGCCGGACCGGCCCGCGCTCGCACACGGCAAGGTGCGCTTCGTCGGCGAGGCGATCGCGCTGGTCGTGGCGGAAAACGCCACGCAGGCGCAGGACGCTGCTGAACTGATCGCGGTGGAGTATCGCGATCTGCCGTGCGTCGTCAACGCGGAAGAAGCGCTCTCCGAAGGCGCGCCTCAGCTTCACGATGGCGTTCCGGGCAATCTCGCATTCGAATCGGAGACCGGCGACGCCCACGCAGTGGCCTCGGCATTGGCGAACGCCGCGCACGTGACGCGGCTCAAGGTCGAAGTGAGCCGGGTCGCGCCGAGCCCGATGGAGCCGCGCGCGTGCCTCGTGGCGTACGACGCGGCGAGCGGCGATTATTCGTTCAAGACCTGCATGCAGGGCACCACCACGCTACGCAGGCAGTTGTCGTCGTGGACCAACGTTCCTGAGGAGAATCTGAAATTCGAGGCGCACGACGTCGGCGGCGGCTTCGGCCAGCGTACGCTCGCCTATCCCGAATACTGCGCACTGATGATCGCGGCGAAGGCGTCGGGAAAGCCCGTCAAGTGGATTTCGACGCGCATGGAGGGCTTTCTCGCCGACAGCCACGGACGTTCCAATACCATCGAAGGCGCGCTGGCGCTCGACCGCGATGGCAGATTTCTCGCCATGCGTCTCGACTGGGTGAACGACATGGGCGCGTATCTGTCTCCCGGCGCCATGGGACACATCCGCAATACCACGACCTGCATGACCGGCGTCTATCGCATTCCCGCGCTGTACGGCACCTACCGGGTCGCGCTGATCAATTGCACGCCGGTCGCCGCCTATCGCGGGGCGGGGCGACCGGATATCGCGTACGTGGTCGAGCGTCTGGTGAGCCAGGCAGCGGTCGAGCTCAAAGTCGATCCCGCGGAACTGCGGCGGCGCAATTTCATTCCGCCAGAAGCGTTTCCGTATCGCACACCGACCGGATCCGTGTACGAAAATGCAGATCTGCCCGGGATGCTGACGAAAGCGTTGAAGCTCGCCGACTGGAACGGTTTTCCGCAACGGCGCAGCCAATCGGCCGTTGAAGGAAAACTCCGCGGCATCGGCATCTCCACGGTGATCGAGAACACCGGGGCCGGCAACGCGCCCAAGGATGAAATTGAAATACGGGTCGATGCGAGCAGCGCGATAGCAGTCTACACGGTATCGAAGGCACAAGGGCATGGCCATGAAACCACGCTCGCGATGATCGTCGCCGATGCGCTCGGCGTAGCGCGCGAGAAGGTGAAGATCGTGCAGTGCGAATACGACACACCGCTCGAAGGCAATCACACCGGCGGCTCGCGCACGACCGTCGGTGCGGGGAGCGTCTGCTTTCTCGCGGCGCAAAATCTGATCGAGCAGGGAAAGACGCTCGCCGCGCTGGAACTCAAGGTCGAGCCTTCGCAGGTCTCTTATGCACACGGCGAATTCAGCTCGCCCGAATCTGCGCGCCGGCTCCCGTTCGCCGATATCGCGAAGGAAAAGACGCTCAGCGTCAAAGCGGAAGGCAAGTTCGGCTCGACCTTCCCCAACGGCTGCCACATCGCCGAGGTGGAAATCGATCCCGACACCGGTGCAACGAAGATCGTTTCCTACTGCGCGGTCGATGACTGCGGAACCGTGATCCACCACGCCATCGTCGAGGGGCAACTGCACGGCGGTGTGGTGCAGGGCGCCGGGCAAATCTTTGGCGAGCACATCGCCTACGATCCCGAAACCGGGCAGCCGCTGTCGGCGAGCTTCCTGGATTACGCCATGCCGCGTGCGGGACTGCTGCCGGCATTGCGCGGTGAGGAACACCCCACGCCGAGCAAAGTAAGTCCGCTCGGCGTCAAAGGCATGGGCGAGTCCGGCTGCACGGCGTCCCTGCCCGTGCTCGCGAACGCGGTGATCGATGCATTACGGCAGCGCGGCGTGGACCGCCTTGACATGCCGTTCACGCCGTCGAAGGTCTGGCACGCGCTCAACGCGGCAGCGGGTAGGT
>DATFGD010000383.1:0-4453 GCA_035249725.1 Burkholderiales bacterium | reverse complement strand
GCGTCGGTGGCGCTGCAGTATCCCGATCTTGCTGTCCAGCAGCTCGAGTATGCGATCAAGAAGCTCGGCATGCGCGGCGTGGCGGTCGGCGCGAGCGTCGCGGGTTCCGAGTTCTCCGATGAGAAATTCCACCCCTTTTGGAAGAAGTGCGAGGAAATGGGGATACTCGTCTTCATCCATCCGCAGAGCACGCCCGATCTCGCGAAACGATTCAAGGGCAACGGTTGGCTTGCGAATACGATCGGCAATCCGCTCGACACGACGATCGCACTGTCGCATCTCATCTTCGAAGGCACGCTCGACCGCTTCCCGGGCTTGAAGATCTGTTCTGCGCACGGCGGCGGTTTTCTGCCCTCGTATGCGCCGCGCTCGGACAACAGCCTGCGCGTGGCGCCAGACATGGATACGGGCGTCAAGCTCAAGAAAAAGCCGACGGAGTATCTGCGGCAGATGTACTACGACACGCTGGTATTCACGCCCGAGGCGCTGCGGCATCTTGCGGCGGAAGTCGGCTCGAGCCAGCTCGTGATCGGCACCGACCATCCGATTCCATGGCAGGACAAATCCGTGGACCACATTCTCGATACGCCCGGCTTTACCGACGACGAGCGCAGGGCGATGCTGGGCGAAACCGCAGCGAAGCTCCTCGGTATCAAGCTTTAGGGGACAGCGATCGAATCGGGCGCCGTAGCGGCGTCACAATTTCGGGATGCGCAGGGTCTTGCTGATCATCAACGTTCCGGAGAGGACGAAGAGCAGCGCAAGCGGGTGCAGCACCCAGGGGCCGAGCTGCCATTCGCCCCAGTAGAGGCCTTCGCCCAGGCGTTCCTGTGCAGCCGCGAAGGCGAGCAAGGCCGTCAGCACGACACTCGTCGGGATCGGTGTGCCTTCGAAATACGCCACCTTGCCGCTCTCTTGGGACAGCTGTTCCGCCGTCACGTTGAAGCGGGCAAGGCGGCTCACGCCGCAGCACACGAAGTAAATCAGCGCGACCCAGTCCCAGCCGCCGCGCATCCCAGCCGCAAAGCCCAGCGCAGCCGGCGCGACGCCGAACGAGACGACGTCTGCAAGCGAATCGAGTTCGCGTCCCAGCGCGGAGTTCTGCTGCCGCCCGCGCGCGATCCGTCCGTCGAGCACGTCGAAGAAGAATGCCGCAGGCGCCATGGCGGCGGAGGCGAAAAAATGAACGTTCGATCCGCTATCGACGTATGCAAGCGCAAAGAAGATCGCCGCGACGCCGCACGCCGCGTTAGCGAGCGTAAAAAAATCGGCGAGATGAAACTCGCGGATCATGGAAAAATGTCGCGGCGTGTCGTCGGGATTGCGCATGGAGGTATCGGAACTCGCGCGGATAGGACTCGGATCGCTTATACGCTGCTCATGTGCAGGGGTCCATCACGCGCCATCGGTCAACTGGCGCATGACACGGGAGCCATTATCGCCGATGGGACAGCCTGCGACCCCCCATGAGCCACGCTTCATCCATGCGCGGCATCGTGGCCATGGTCGCCGCGGCGGGGCTGATCACGCTGAGCGATGCGCTCTCGAAGTATCTCACCGAGCACTATCCGGTCGGACAGGTGATCTGCCTGCGCCAGCTCGCGGCGCTGCTAGTCATGCTTCCCTACGTGCGGTACGTAACAGGGTTCGACGCGCTACGGCCGGTAAATCGCGGCGGGCAGGTTGTGCGGGCACTGCTTTTCGTGGGAAGCGCAGTTCTTACCGTCACGAGCCTGAGCGTGCTGCCGCTGTCCTTCGTGACCATCGTGCTGTTCTCGGGCCCGCTTTTTGTCGGGCTGATGTCGGCCCCGATTCTGGGGGAGCGGGTGGACATGCACCAGTGGATCGCGATCGCGGCCGGCTTTGCGGGGGTGCTTATGATCGTGCGACCGGCCGGCGGTGGCTTCGAGTGGCTCATGCTGCTGCCGGTACTGGCTGCGTTCATCAACGGTTTGCGCGATGCGGTAACCCGGCGCATATCGCGCACCGATTCGTCGATCTCCACGCTGTTCTGGTCGGGCATCGCCGTAATACTCGCCGGCCTTATCACCCTCCCGTTCGGCTGGAAAGCAGTGGATTGGGAGGGCGCCGGCTGGTTCCTGGCGGCCGGATTCTTCAACGGCACGGCGCATTTCCTCGCCATTGAGGCTTTTCGGCTGGGGAACGCCGCGCTGGTGGCGCCGTTTCGCTACAGTGGGTTGTTGTGGGCGATGTTCATCGGATTTCTCATCTGGCGTGAAGTACCCGATGCCTGGATGCTGGCCGGCGCCGGGATCGTGGTCTGTGCCGGAATCTATATGCTGCGAGCCGCCAGAGCGTGATACTTGCGCGGCAGCCCGGAAATTCATCACTGTTCGAGGTGTTCGTGAATATCATCAGTCCGTGGTACCAGTTGGGATATGTGATCCCGCATCTCTATACCGATCTCGACGCCTATCAGTTCTATCGCGTGGCGCCCGAAGGCATGATGCTGGTCACGACGGGTCTCAACCTGACCGACTACACGCTGGCGGCGGTCGAGCAGGAATTGCCGGTGCTGTGGCAGCGCTTCGATCTGCTGGCATCGAAGAAGGTCGATCGCATCTCGCTTTCCGGCGTGCCGGTCGCCTCTGCGCTCGGCCGCGCGAAAATGCGGGAGATCCTTGCCGAAGGCGAAAAGCGCACGGGTATCGCCTGCGACACCGACCTCGAAGCGCATATCGCAACGCTGCAGCACTTCGGTGCGCAGCGCATCGCGCTTGCAACGCGCTGGCCGGAACGCGTCAACACCGCGCTCACGCGCTATCTCGCCGAAGCGGACATCGAAGTGGTTGCGCTGCGCTCGCGCGCGCGCTCGCTGGAACAGAACAAGCATTCGAGCGCGGCGGATGACCATCTGCTCGCACTCGAACTCGGATCTGAAGCGCTGCGTGCGGCACCCGACGCGCAGGCGCTCCTCATGCCGGGCGGATTGTGGTTTGCGATCCATGCCGCGCCGATGCTCGAAGCCGAGTACGGGCGTCCGGTGCTGCTCAATATTCTCTCGACGACCTGGGCCGCGCTCCATGCCGCCGGCGAGCGCATGCTGCATCGCCCCGATGCACGCTGGGGCCGCGTGCTCGCGAGCCTGTAATAACGGACATCGGAAACTCCGTTCGCACTGAGCGGAGCGCGCAGCGCGAAGTCGAAGCGTCGCCACCATGGCGTAGCCGTTCGCGCTTCGTTGAACTCAGCACGAACGGCCGACCGTCAGGCGGTTCGGATAAAACGCGGCTCGGTGAAAAGCGACTCGACCTCGACCTTTTTGACGTTGGGGTCGTCCGGCACCACGAACAGAATGGGCGTGATGAGTTCTTCGAACAGGCCGCGCAGACTGCGCGCGCCGGTCTTGTATTCGATGGCAAGGTCGGAGATTTGCTGGAACACGCGCTCGTCCACGCTCAGCTCGACGCCTTCGTTCCTGAAGATTTCCCGGAACTGGTTGTAGATGCAGTTGCGCGGCTCGGTCATGATCCGCACGAGCATGTCGCGCGTTAAGTCCTGAAATCGCGCGATGACGGGCAGCCGGCCGGTGAATTCCGGTATCAGCCCGAACTCGAAGAGGTCCGTCGGTTTTACGCGGGAGTTGAGGCGGTCGAGGATGTTCTGGTTGTCGTCGTCGTCGGACGTGGCGATGAAACCGTAGCCGTGCGTCTTCGCCATGATGTCTTCGATGCCCACGAATGCGCCGCCGCAGATGAAAAGGATGTTCGTCGTGTCGAGATACTGGCCGCTGCCGAGCTTGACCGGCGAGCCTTCCATGATCTTGAGCAGCGCGTGCTGAACGCTCTCGCCGGATATGGCGCGCGGCTGCCCGGTGCCGGCCTTCAGCTTGTCGATTTCGTCGATAAAGACGATGCCGTGCTGCGCGCGCCCGATGTCGCCGCCCGCTTTGTCGAGCAGCCGCTGCAGTATCGCCTCGATTTCCTCGTTGACGTAGCGGGTCTGGGCGAGCGAGGTGGCGTCGGCCGTGACGAACGGCACGTTGAGAATGCGGGAGAGCGTCTCGCACAACAACGTCTTGCCGGTGCCGGAAGAGCCGATCAGCAGGACATTGCTCTTTGCCAGTTCGCTTTGCTCGGCCTGCGCCTTGGCGATTTTTCGATAATGCGCGTAGACCGCGACCGCGAGGATCTTCTTCGCGTCGTTCTGACCGATGACATACTGGTCGAGATACTGAACGATTGCGCTCGGCTTGATGCCTGGGTCGAGCATAGACCGGCTATGCGGTATGGAGGCTTGCGCGGGGATGCGGCGGCCGGCTGAGCGCATCGGGCGCTTCGTACGGGCGGTGTCCCTCGACCTGCGCCGCGTAGAGCAGGCGGCGGCTGTTCGAATCGAAGGCCTCGCGCCGGTGCAGCGTCGCACGATTGTCCCAGACCACCACGTCGCCCACCGACCAGCGGTGCTCGTACCAGAAACGCGGTTGCGTGCA
>DATFGD010000382.1:0-3018 GCA_035249725.1 Burkholderiales bacterium | reverse complement strand
CATCAGCGCCTGGCGCATCTTCGGGTTGTCGAACGGCGGGTAGAGGAAGTTGAAGCGGACCATGCCCATCGAGCCGAGCGGATCGATGTTCTTGACCGTGATGTCCTTGTTCCGCGAAAGGACGGGTATCAGGTCGGGCGGCAACTGTTCCCAGATGTCCGCCTCGCCTGCGTTGAGCGCCGCGGCAGCGGTGGCCGAATCGGGAATGTAGATCCATTCGACGCGATCGACCTTGACGACCTTGCCGCCGGAGGCCCAGGACGGGGGCTCCTTGCGCGGCACGTAGTCGGTGTTCTTGACGTACACCACCTTGTTGCCGGGCACCCATTCCTCTTTCACGAATTTGAACGGCCCCGAACCGATGGTTTCGGTGATGTTCTTGAAGGCGTCGGTCTTCGCGATGCGCTCGGGCATGATGAACGGCACGTTGGACGACGGCTTGCCGAGCGCTTCGAGCGTCAGCGGGAAGGGTTTCTTGAGTTTCAGCGTGAACGTCTTGTCATTCACCGCTTTCCAGGATTCCGTCGCCTCGGCAAGCTTCTGACCGAGCGCGTCGCGCTTCGCCCAGCGCTCGATCGAGGCGATGCAGTCCTGCGCGCGCACCGGCTGGCCATCGTGAAACTTGAGCCCGTCGCGCAGCGTAAAGGTGTAAGTGAGCTTGTCCTTACTGAGCTCGTATTTCTCCACCATCTGCGGCTTGACCTCGAACTTCGCGTCCATCGCGAACAGCGTGTCGTAGATCATGTAGCCGTGGTTGCGGGTGATGTACGCGGTGGTGGAGATCGGATCGAGAATTCGGAGATCCGCCTGCGGAATGAATTTCAGGACTTTCTGCCGGGCTTGGGCATGTGCATCGGCGCCCGAGAACACGGAGACAGCGAACAGCGCCGCGGCAAAGATGCTGGGCGCGTAACGGAACGGACGCATCATGTGACGACCCTCCTTCGGTGGTATTACCTGTATGGTTATGTCGCGACGCGATTCGGTCGCAAAACGCCTCGCCGGTCGTTACCGTTCAGCTCCAAACGGCGCTCGGCCCGCGCTTACCTGCGGTTCATTCTATTACAAGCCGAGCGCGGGGTAACAGACGACCTGGTGGACGCGCTGCGGCTAAGCCGGGAACCGGAAAACGAGCGCCGGCTCTTCGAAGCGATTGCGGTCGCGGCGGATACGTTCGGCCATTGCGAGCGCGTAGGGGGCGGTCTCGAGCAAAATCGTCTGCTGGTATTCATTGAGCTTGAGGCCTGCGCGGGCCGCCATGTCGAGCGCCAACGCCTTCGTTTTGGCGTCCACGCTGCTCGCGTCGGGCTCATTGCCTTTCGGATTCAGCGGCGGCTGGGCTGCACCGGCGGTGAGTTGGGGGCGGCGCGCGCGCCACGCGGTGGCCTGTTCGTAGGCGTGACCGACGCAGAGCACTGTCGCCTCGTCGAACGGCTGGCCGATGACCTGCATGCCGAGCGGCAGCCCCATTTTGGAAAACCCGTTGCACAGTTCGAGCGCGGGCCCGGCTGTGACGTTGGACGGGGTGAAAACGTTCGAGCGCTGCCAGAAATTGAGCGTCTTGTGGGCGTCAAGCCGCGGCGCCGGACCAAAGCCGGCGGTGAGCAGCACGTCATACTTGTCGTAAAGGCGGCGGCTTTCGAGCACGATGCGCCGGTGCTCGCGCGACGCGGCGACGTAGTCCGCGGACTGAAAAAGGCACGCGGGGAGTGCGCGTCCGAGAAAATCGCGTCCGAACGCGTCCGGCCGAGCGGCGAGATCCTTGTGGTGGATCGAGAAAATTTCGCTCTCCGCGATCAGGACTTTCACGTCGAGCGTATCCATCATCGGCCGCGTGCGGCAATCTTCCACCTTGGCGCCGAGGCCGCGGAAGACCTTGATCGCGTCCTCCATCGCGCTTCGCAGGTCTTCATGCGCAGGCAGGTCCTCCTCCCAGTAATGGCGCAGCACGCCGATCTTCATTCCCTTTACGCTGCGTTTCAGTGCCGCGCGGTAGTTCGGCACGCGCACGGGTACGCTGCCCGCGTCGAGGGCGTCGTAGCCCGCGAGCGCCTGCAACACGATGGCGCTGTCCTCAACATTCCACGCCATCGGCCCGCAGTGGTCGAAGGTGTAGGAATTCGGAATGACGCCGGCACGGCTCACGAGCCCGTAGGTTGGCATCAGTCCCGCGAGTCCGCAGAACGACGCGGGACCGCGGATCGAGCCGCCGGTATCGGAACCGAGCGCATAGGCAACCAGCCCTGCAGCGATCGCCGCGCCGGAACCGCTGCTCGACCCGCCGGTGAAGTGCTCGAGGTTCCAGGGATTGCGTGCCGGCGGCCACGGCAGATCGAACGACGGGCCGCCGTGCGCGAATTCATGCGTCGCCAGTTTTCCGAGCAGCACGCCGCCTGCTTCGTAGAGTCTGCGCGTCGTCGTCGCATCGCTCTCCGGGATGTTATCGATACATACCCGCGAATGTCCCGTCGTCAGGATGCCTTTCGTGTTGTAGATGTCTTTCAGCCCGAACGGAATGCCGTGCAGCGGTCCGCGATAGTTGTCTTTTACGATCTCGCGCTCGGCACGCCGGGCCTGCTTGAGCGCAAGCTCCGGTGTTACGGTGATGAACGCGTTGAGCTGCGGATCGAACGTCTCGATGCGTTCGAGATAGGCGGTTGCGAGCTCCACGGGTGACAGCTTGCGCTTGCGGATAAGTGCACCCGCCTGCGCTACGGAGAGGTAATGAATTTCATCTGTCATGAAGATACGGGGTCGAGCGGCGATTTGTTATAGACTGCAGTGTATCGAATAAACCGAAATCCCCAAAGCGCTGAGGACTTATTCATGCCGTTTTACCGCTTTGAAAACCTCGCGTCCCACCGCTTCAATCCGCATCTTTCGACTGCGGAGGGGCCGGTTATCGAAGGCGAGTTCATGTACTTCCGCATGGTCACCAAACGCGCGGGCACCGGCTCGGAACTGCACTATCATCCCAACGAATTGATGGCGTTCCCGCTCGCGGGAAAGATCAATTGC
>DATFGD010000381.1:0-2711 GCA_035249725.1 Burkholderiales bacterium | reverse complement strand
TGGTGGAGCACGACATGAAGATGGTGATGGGGGTATCCGACCGCGTCGTGTGCTTGAACCAGGGGCGCATCATCGCGAACGGCACGCCCGCGGAGATCCAGCGCAATCCCGACGTGATCCGCGCCTATCTGGGCGAGAGGTACGCGCGTGCTCACGGTTGAAGGAATGGAGTGCCGCTACGGCAAGGTCGTGGCTGTGCGTGATTTGTCGCTGGAAGTCAAAAAGGGCGAACTCGTCAGTCTGATCGGTGCGAATGGCGCCGGGAAAACAACGACCTTGAAAGCGCTCTCCGGGGTCCTTGGCGCGGTCGGCGGCCGCATCACGTTCGAGGGCGAAGACATCACGCGCGCGTCGGCGCGGCGCATCCTGCAGCTCGGCATCGCGCATTGCCCGGAAGGGCGGCGCGTTTTTCCCTACATGAGCGTCCAGGAAAATCTCGAGCTGGGCTGTTACCTGAGAAAAGACACCGCCGGCATTACGGCCGACATGAATCATATCTTCGAGCGCTTTCCGATCCTGTACGAGCGGCGCAATCAGGCCGCCGGCACACTCTCGGGCGGAGAACAGCAGATGCTCGCCATTTCGCGCGCGCTGATGTCGCGTCCCAAGCTCATCCTGTTCGACGAACCCTCGCTGGGGCTCGCACCCAACATCGTGGAACGCACCTTCGACATCATCCAGCAGATTCGCGGCGACGGGGTGACGGTCGTGATGGTGGAGCAGAACGCCTTTGCCGCGCTTGAACTTTCGGATCGCGCCTACGTGCTCGAACAGGGTCGTGTCGCGCTCACCGGTACCGGCGCCGCGTTGCTCGACGACCCGCACGTCAAGCAGGCGTACCTCGGCGCCTGACTGCGCCTGCCTCCGGTTATTCCAGGACTGGATGCTTCATGTGCCAGTCCGTCGCCTCTTCGTAAGCCTGTCCCACGCGATACACCAGCGCTTCGGCGAAGGGCCGGCCGACGATCTGCATGCCGAGCGGTAAGCCCGCTTTGGAAAAGCCGGCCGGCACAGCGAGCGCCGGATTACCCGTGACATTGAACGGCGCGCGTGCCTGGCGCGCGTAGGTGCGTTCCAGCGCAACCGGGTCGTCGATGCTGCACGCCGGATCCAGTGAGCTTGCCGTGATCGCAACGTCGATCTCGGAAAAGAGCGCGTTGAACCCCTTCGTCAGCTTGGTGCGAATTCGAGTGGCGTTGATGTAATCGGCTGCTCGTACGACAGCGCCTGCCAGCAGTCTTTCCCGCGCCAGCGCGCCATAGTCCTGTGGCCGCTCGCGCAGCCATTTTTCGTGTATCGCATACGCTTCGCTGGAGAGGATCACCCGGTTGCACGCGGTGTACTCGGCGAGTGGGGCGGTCTTGATCTCCCGCACTTCCGCGCCAAGTTGAGCCAGCACCTTCACCGCCGCTTCGATGCTCGCGAGCATCTCGGGATCCGCCTCCATATCCTTCGCGTAGAAATGTCGAATGACGCCGATTCGCAGGCCCTTCACGCCGCGGCCGAGTTCGGCGGTGTAACCGCCCGTCGCAGTATTGGCGCTCGCCGGATCGAGCGGATCGTGACCGGCGATGACCTCCAGCATGAGCGCGTTGTCCCGCACGCGGCGCGTGAGCGGACCCACGTGATCGAGCGAAAACGCGAGCGGCACCACGCCGCGCCGGCTGACCAGGCCGTAAGTCGGCTTCATGCCGACGACGCCGCACATCGTTGCGGGGTTTCGGATCGATCCGCCCGTGTCGCTGCCTATCGCTGCGGGCAGAAAGCCCGCCGCCGTCGCTGCACCCGAGCCGCTCGACGAACCGCCGCAGAAGTGATCCCTGTTCCAGGGATTGCGCGCCGGCGGCCACGGCAAATCGAAACTCGGCCCGCCATAGGCAAACTCGTGGGTAGAGAGTTTCCCCATGAATACCCCGCCCGCCGCGCGCAGCTTCCGCGCCACGGCGGCATCGGCGCTCGCCACGTTGTCCGCCAGTATTTTCGAGTGCGCCGTCGTTGGTAGCCCGGCGTAGTCCACAATATCCTTGAGGCCGTAGGGCATCCCGTGAAACGGCCCGCTCCAGCCGCCGCGCATGATTTCCGCCTCCGCGCGCCGCGCGTCTTCCAGCGCGATCTCCGGTGTGAAGCGCAGGAACGCATTGAACGCGCGATCGTGCCGTTCGATCCGGTCTATCAGGGCTTTTGCGTACTCGACGGGGGAAAGTTTTTTCTCCCGCAGTAGCGCTGCGGCCTCGGCGACGCTCAAAAAGGGAAGATCGCTCATCGGTCGGGACTCCGCTCGATCGAATAGACGTGGGCCGGTTCGTCGGCCGGGGTGAGGCCGGCCGTCGGCAGGGCGGCGCTGCGCGCCCGTGCCGCCTGCGTGGCGCGCAGCAGTTCCTTCAGGTGCTCCTCGCTGAGGCGCGTCAGGCCGATGTCAGCGGCCATCCTGCGAATGTCATCGAGATTGATTTCGCTTGGCATGGATTCTCCACCGTTGGGGGAGTTGGAAAGCGGTATCTTCCATCATTTTCGGCCCGGCGGCATCCGCGACCGTCAGGCTTAAGACCCTCCAGCGCACTCAGCTGCTGCGCAGTTCCTCGGGGAAGAGTTCCTCCGGCGTGAGCGGGCGGTCCAGCAGGCCTTGTTCGTGTGCAAACTGGATCACCGCCTGCAGGTCATGGCGGTTGGCGGACAACCCTTGCGGATACGGGCTGCCGCCAAAGAAGGCG
>DATFGD010000380.1:0-6211 GCA_035249725.1 Burkholderiales bacterium | reverse complement strand
AATACCTATGTGCCGCTGTCGGTCGCGTTTCTCGACGCGAACGGCGTCATCATCAACATCGAAGACATGGCACCCCACACCCAGACGCCGCACGGCGCATCGCGGCCGTCCAAATATGCACTCGAGGCCAATCGCGGCTGGTTCAGGACACGCGGGATCCAGGCCGGCGCCAAAGTGGAAGGCCTGGACCGCGCGCCGCCCGCGAAGTGAGACCGGTCGGCATCGCTTAACTTCGCTCAAAAGCCTCAGAGCGCGCGTTTGGGCCGGCCGGGGTTGCGACACATCAGCCGAAAAATATCCCCTGGTGACCGGCTGCCGCCATGAAGAACAGCATGGGGATGGAGAGCATGGTGTTGGTCCGCGATGCGAGGAACGCCACTCGACGCGCTTTAGCTTTTTCCGGATCGGTCGCCGGCACCAGGCCCAGTATCTTTTTCTGGTTCGGCCAGATCAGCACCCAGACGTTGAAGAGCATGATCGTGCCGAGCCAGGCCCCTATGCCGATCGCATAAAACGCACGATCCAGGAAAAAGAACGCTTTGAAAAAGCCGGCGCCCAGCAGCATGGCGCCGAAGACCCACGTTGCGACCGCCGCCCAGCGAAACCAGAACAGGGCGCGCGGCGCAACATGCTTGGTAATGCCCGCGCCGGTGTTGTCCTTCGCCGCTTCCGCGAGCGCGGGCACCTGCACGAAGTTGAAATAGTAGAGCAGCCCGATCCACATCACGCCGGAGATGATGTGCAGCCAGCGGCCGATTCCGAGTTGAATGAAATCCATGATGTTCCCCTTACTGCAGTGCGAACTTGATGATCTGATGCAGAATGAGCGTAATGACCAGCCCCGAGATCACTGTGCCCCACAGGGAATCAAGCGGATTTTTCATTGAAGCCTCCTTCCATCACCGGTTTATTGTCTGGAACTAGCGGGCTTAGGGTAGCGAAAGCGGGTACGCTAGGCAATAGCCAGCCATAAGTTTCGATTCTGCGGCTTTCCGATGTCATAACGCACTGCGTCAAAAAAGGGGCGCGTCGCGCCCCCTTTCCGGCTCGGATCGCGCGTGAATTTACGCGCTTACGTGCTCCCGCTGCACGGTCTCGAACCGTTCGGCGACGAACTTCCAGTTCACGACGTTCCAGAACGCAGCGACATAGTCGGCACGAACATTGCGGTAATCGATGTAGTAGGCGTGTTCCCAGACGTCGCACGTGAGCAGCGGCTTGCGATCGGTCGTGATGGGCGTGCCGGCGTTGGACGTCGACTCGATGGCGATCGAGCCATCCGGGTGCCTCACGAGCCAGGCCCAACCCGAACCGAAAGTACCGGCCGCGGCCTTGGAGAACTGCTTTTTGAACTCGTCGAACGAGCCGAACTTGCTGTCGATCGCCTTGGCCAGTTTCCCGGCGGGCTTGCCGCCGCCTTTAGGCGACATGCAGTTCCAGTAGAACGCGTGGTTCCAGGCCTGTCCGGCGTTGTTGAACACCGGTCCTTTCGACTTGCGGACGATGTCCTCCAGCGACATGTTCTCGAATTCCGTCCCGCGGATCATGTCGTTCAACGTGTTGATGTACGTCTGATGATGTTTTCCATAGTGGTATTCGAGCGTTTCCCTCGAGATGTGCGGTTGCAACGCGTCCAGCGCATACGGAAGCGGGGGCAGCTCATGTTTCACTGTTTGAACCTCCTGCGAGTGTTTGAAAAACCGGAACGCGCGCACCACTTCTGCCACACGCCCCGCGACGGGCGATTTGCCACGTCTCAATGTGGGGACATGCGGGGCGGGCCGAAGTTTCCTGCCAGAGGGCCGATGCGGGCGCGCCTGGCGCTCGTCAGGTGTGATACACGATCCATAGCGGCGAGGCGGGAACATCCACCATGACGAACGCGACGATAACCAGCCCGGTGACAAGGACTTCGTTCCCGGATCGTCATGCCGGAATCAGACTCCCGGTTTCGACCGCGACGATGGCCTTGGCCTGGAAGAGGTCGTCGGTATAGCCCGCGCCGTACAGCAGACACGCGAGCTGATTCACCATCGGATACGGCAGCGGCGTTTCGCCCTTGAGGACGCTACGGATCCAGCGTGCCGTTTTGCGTACCTCTGTGGCGGGCGGCAATGTTGCGAGACCCTGAAACGAATTCACTTCGGCTTCGAACAGGAGCTGCGCGCTGCCGTCCCGGATGTATTCGATCTGCGGGCGGCAACGCGGGTTGGCAAATGCCTCGCCTTCGGTGCCCTCCAGCAGCAGCGCATGATCGCGATACGTGCAAAGCACTTCCCGTAACTGAAGGCGCTCGCGCGCGTTGCCAGCGGCGACCGCGAGAAGCGCATCGCTCCCAAACGGATCGAGCAGTTTCGCGAGGAGCTGCGCCACATTGTTGAAGCCGAGTCGGCTTTTCAATGCGAGGAAATCCGTCAGCCCGGGCGCAATCAATGCGGTCGGGACGAGGGCGAGCTTCTCCAGCGCAAGCTGCTCCTCGACTTGCGCCACGCTCGCGCACGGCATCACGCCCAGCTCGCGCAGCACATGAGCGGCCGCAATGCGTCCTTCCGCATGCAGTGCGCCGTGCACCAGGACCGGCACGCCGAAGCGAGGTAACGCGAGCGCGAGCAGCGCGACCAGATTGGGCGCGTACCGGGTCCCGGTATAGCTCGAAAACACGACGGGTCGCATCCCCGTTCTGGGTGCCCTGACACGGAAGCAACGCTCCCTGACCGCTCGGCAGAAACCCAGCAGCTGCTCGAACGTCACACCGCGCGCCTCCAGCAGCGCCAGTATCGCGCCGAGTTCAAGCGCCGCCACCCCGTCATCGAGCGCTGCTGCGAGCAGACGATGCGCCTCGTCCTGCGAGAGCCGATCGCCAACCGCCCCGTTATCCAGCAGTTTTTTCAGCGCCCCCGACCACATTGGCGTCTCTCATTCCCACGTTCGGCGTCTGTTGCAGGATAGCAACTGGCATGCCAGCAATTTTGTCTCGGGGATTCATCCACTTGACGGATACACCTGAAGTCGGACTGCGCCATTCCGGTGCAGGACGCCTGAAGTTAGTGCGGCCCCATATCCGGATTGGCTAGAATGGAAAGCGACAACTTGTAATGTAGTCCGCACACGATGCACTCGTTGGTTATGACCAAAATGTCGAAAAAAGGCCTACTGTTGATCGCGAGCGCGGCGTTGGTGGCCAATACCGCTTGGGCCGCGGCGTCGGACTTCATCGCCCAGCTTGGGCTGGCTCCAGCCAAAGGCGGCAGCCCCGGAGTCGTGGCTGACAAGAAAGATCCATCGTATGCGGGTCTCAAAGTGCCGCGCGGCATCACCGGTGGCCTCGAACTGGACTTTCTGCGCCAGGAGGATGCCGGTGCATCGATGGTCTATGGCGGGACGCGGGCTCTGCCTGGTTTGGGTCTGTCGACATCGCAATTCATCGGCGGAATGCAGTACCCGCTTGCAGCAAACTGGTCTTCCACGATCGAGACCAGCGTAGACACGCCGTCGTCCGGACCCGGTCGCGGCTACGGGATAGTGGGACAGGTGCATCGCGCACTGCCCGGCGGCTGGGACATGAGCCTGGGTCTGGGCTACCGACTGCTCGAGAGCGGCGCGTCGTCATTGGCGGGCGGTAGACTCGATTCCATGTCGCTTCCGGAGCGCTCCTGGTCCCTCTATCCTCCCGCCGCCGGCACAAACGCCACGGCTGGCTACGAGTTCCGGCTCAATTACCGGTACGGCGAGCGCAATACGCTGGGCGTAACGTACGGGGCCGGAACGGAGTCGGACTACACCCGGCAAATGCTCGGCATGCAGCCCGGGGAGGGCCGGCAGTTCGGCCTCACGGGCGAACACTGGCTCACGCCGGACTGGGCGCTCAATTACGGCGTCATGGCCCAGGAACAGGTCGGCCCGCATCGCGGCCAGGGCCTGCGCCTGGGATTGCGTTATCGGTTTTGAAGCAACGCTTGCCGCATCGCCTAATTTTCCGTCGTCTTCCGTAATCGCAGTTTCGATGGTGGTCCGTACGGACCACGTGCGCGCGTTCTCCGCGGAAGGCGTTCGCACCGCAGACGACCGCACACTATGCGGGCCGCATAACGCGCCAACCGCGGGCCCCAGCGCATCCTCTCAACATGTCTCATCTACGCCACGTTCCTCGGTCCGCCACATTCGTGATGGCATGCCTGATGGTCCCGATGCTGGCCGGCTGCTTCTCTGCGCAGATCTTCCCGACGCGTCACGACAATCTCATCTCGCTTCGCAAAGGTGACCTCGAAGCAGCGGGAATCGCGTTCATCACGCCCTCGGCCGCAACCGGGCAGGAAGAGGAAAAGCAGGCAGTCGCGCTCACCTTTACCGACATAATGAAACAGGAGCGGCCCAGGATACGGGTCGTCACGCTTGCGGGGGCGCTGGGAGCGATCAACAAGGCGGGCCTCGCTGAAGACTACCGGCGCATGTACGACGACTATCGCTATACCGGTCTCTTCGAGCGCGACATGTTGCGCAAGCTTGGCACCATCACCGGCACACGCTACATCGCGCAGTTGAAGCTGCAGCGCTTCGGCCAGGGCGAAAAGGAGCGGTTTGGCGCGCTCGGCTTCCGCATCATCGAGACGCGCTATGCGAGCTTACGGCTCTTTTTTCAGATCTGGGACAGCACCGACGGAACGATCGCATGGGAGGGCATGCAGGAGACGCACTATTCGCAGGACACGTTTGCCGAGAAGGCAGTGTCCCTGCGAATCGTCGTCGAGCATACGGCCCGGGACCTGATCTCGAGATTGCCGTGATCGGGTAGCCGCGTCGCACACAAGTCACCGGCTCTTCTACTGGGGCTGATTGCGCGTGAGCGGCACAAACCGCACCCCCAGGATATCGCGCCTGGCGATGTTGCCGTCCGGCATTTTCTCGATGGCGACCAGCGTCTGTGCCCCGAACTGGCTTCCCAGTGGAATCACCATGCATCCCCCAGGCTTCAACTGCTCGATGAGCGGCTGTGGAATGTCGTCCCCTGCCGCAGTCACCATGATCGAATCGAATGGCGCCTGCTCCGGCCAGCCGTTATAGCCATCGCCGATTCGAGACTCGATATTGTCGTAGCCGAGCGCTCTAAAGCGCGCCGCCGCAGCGGTTGCCAGCGGTTCTATGATCTCTATGGTGTACACGCTGTGCGCCAGCTCGGCCAGCACCGCGGCCTGGTAGCCGGAGCCGGTCCCGATCTCGAGAACGCGGTCGGACGGCTGCACTTCCATGAAATCGGTCATCAGGGCAACGATAAAGGGCTGGGAGATGGTCTGACCGCTTCCGATCGGCAGCGGACGGTTGAGGTACGCACGCGGTTCTTCTTCAGGCGGAACAAACCGGTGTCGCGGCACCTTGGCGAGGGCCGCCATGACGCGCTCGCTGAGCGCAGAGCGGCCGGTTTCCCGCTGCGTTTCCCGGACCAGTCGCACGATATCGTCGAGCATCAGTTTGCGACTTGCCGCATGAATGTCCGCCGGCGCGGCACTGAGGCCGCGTCCGCGCATAAGGCCCACCGCGGCAAACCAGATGCAGATGCAGCGCCGCAAGGGTTCCATAACCGAAAAAAGGGCATATGCGTACCCCGCAGTATGCCCTTCAACTCGCGCCCCGGGCAAACGGGGCCGCGCTTCAGCCTTTCAGGCACGCGCTCATGAACGTCTTGCGCTCGTCACCCTTGAGCTTCTTGTCAGCGGCCTGCTTGTTGCAGGCTTTCATTTTGTCCTGCTGCGCGGTCTTCTTGTCCGACGCACCTGCCGTATCCTCACCTTTGAGGCAGCTACTCATGAATTTCTTGCGCTGGTCCCCTTCGAGCTTGCGGTCAGCCGCTTTCGCGTTGCAGTCCTTCATGCGCGCCTGCTGCGCCTTCTGCTTTTCCGTCGGCTCTTTTTTCGATTTCTCAGCGGCCGGTGCCGATTTCTTGTCGGCATCCTTCGCCTTGTCCTGACCAAAAGCCAGCGGCGATGCCGCCAGCATGAAACAACACAGCAGCCCAATCAGCCTTTTCATCGTGACTCCTCGCTCTAGAGTTGATAACCCGCCCTTGAGGGCGGAACCTGGGTGGTCAGTTGCTCTGACACCCCGTACAACGCTCCAGTTCTCATCGCGGCTGACACAGCCCGAACGCTTGCGCGAGCAGCTCGTAAGAGTGCAGCCGGCTGCCATAATCGCCGGTGATGGTGATCGCCATCAGTTC
>DATFGD010000379.1:0-3711 GCA_035249725.1 Burkholderiales bacterium | reverse complement strand
AAATTCGGTTTCCTGAACGTCTATTGCCGGGACGCGGATGCGGCGCGGCTCACCAAAGCGCTCGGTTCGACGTGGCACGCCATGAAGACCAAGATCAAGCGCTATGCCTGTCATTCCACTGCGCAGGTGCCGGTGACGCTTGCCCTCGAACTCAAGGCAACGCACGGTCTGGCCGGCGAGGACGTCGAGCGCATCACGATCGCGGCGAACGAGAAAACCGTGACACAACACGCCATCAACGAGCCGCGCGACATGACGATGATGCAGTACAGCGTGCCGTTCTCGACCGCGCTTGCGCTTTACAAGGATCCCACCGATCCGCGCGTATTCTCCGAGGCGACGCTCGACGATCCGAAAATACGCGCGCTTGCCAGGACCGCACAGGTGGTGCCGCTCGGGACTTCGTCAGACTATCTCTCGTCCGCATGCCGCGTGACGTTGAAGCTGAAAGACGGCAGAACGCTCTCTGCGGAAGGTCACGACTTCAAGGGGACGCCTACCCTGCCGCTGACCCGTGCCGAGTTGCGCGAGAAGTTTCTCAAGCTCACTGCGCAGCGCGACCCTGCGAAAGCGGACCGGCTGTTCTCGCAGCTGGCAGAAGCGGAAAAGCTCGCCGATATGAGCGCTCTGGATTACGCCCTGTGACGGTTGACGGGACCGGCTGCAGCATCATCCCGCGTGCAGCGGGCCATTAGTCCGCAGTCGCGCCCGCTTCGCGGATCACCTTGCCCCAGCGCGCGACTTCCTTCCGGTAGAAGTCGGTGAACTGCTGCGGCGTGCTCGTCATCGGCTCGGCGCCAACCGCGAGCATTTTGGCGCGCGTGTCCGGTGCGGCGACGATACGGGCGAAAACGTCGCTCAGCCGCGCGATGATAGGCTGCGGCGTACCGGCGGGCGCCATCATCACGTACCACAGCACCGCTTCCAGCTCCGGATAACCCGACTCCGCGGCGGTCGGCACGGTCGCAAGCATGGGCGAGCGCTGCGGCGCGAGCATCGCGAGCGGCCGGAGCTTTCCGCCTTTGACATAAGGCACTGCGCTTGCGACGCCGATCACCACAGCGTGCACGTGTCCGCCAAGCACTGCAACGGTTGCGGGCGTGATGCCTTTGTAGGGCACGATGAGCACGTTGACGCGGTTGGAAGACTTGAAGAGCTGCGCCACCAGATCGTTGGTGGTTCCCGGCCCGCCTGTGCCAAAGCTCACGCTGCCCGGATGGGTGCGTGCGAGCTGCACCAGCTCCTTCATGCTGCGCGCGGGGAGAGAAGGATGAACGGATAGGACTTGCGGATTCGCTGCCACCAGGCCGATCGGCGTGAGGTCTTTTTCCGGGTCGTAGCCGAGCTTCTTATAGAGCGTCTTGCTCACCGCGAGCGACGTGGTGCAGATCACGAGCGTATAGCCGTCGGGCGGAGACTTTGCCGCCGCCTCGTTTCCGACGTTGCCGCCCGCGCCAGGCCGGTTCTCCGGCACGACCGGCTGCCCCACTTCCTCGCTCAATTTTTGCGCGAGCAGCCGCCCCACTATGTCGGTGCCGCCGCCGGGTGGAAAAGGGAGGATGAAGCGAATCGGGCGACTGGGATAATTCGCAGCAGCGGCGGTTTGGGCAGAGACATCCAAAGCGACGCAGGACAACGCGGCGCCAGCCAGCGTGGCGAGCAACTCGCAAAGAAGCCCGCGTGCCTTCCTTCCCGCTGATATGGCTCTCGTCATTTCGCTTCCTCCTCGTTGTCGTTCGGTGAGTGATGTTGTTCTTCGCTCGCGGGGACTATGGACCGCGCAAGAGTGGCCAGTCTTCAACGCGGATCCGCGCGACCACCTGGAAATCGTTGCCCAGCGGCCGCACCACGGCACATTCGCCCTCGGCAAGATAAGGCTGGCCCGCCACGGCATAGAACGGATTGCCGTGGCTCGAGATCACCCGGTTCGCACCGCGCCTCGTGGGCGTGACGAGGAGCTGGCGCAATGGAGCATAGCGGTCGGCTTGCTGCGGACGGGCCGGACCGCCCCGCGCCGCAGCCGCCTTCTCCGCGCGCCCGAAGGCGAGCATGGCAGTCTCCATGGTCCGGCAGCGCGGGCTCGCGAGCACTTTGCCGACGGGAATCCCGAGATCGCGTACGGCTGCGCCGATCGCGCGCGCTTCCGAACGCCCCTTGTCCGTCAACGGTCTTTGGTTGTCGCAATCGTCATCGCTCTGCGAGCGCGCATCGTCGCGCGAAAAATCCGTGGACGTGTGGCGGAAGTAGAGCACATAGCCGCCTTTACGCAACTCGGCGAGCAGCTGGTCAGCCGGCAGCGTCTTTGCCGGCAGCGCGCTTCGTCCCGGCGCGGGCGCCGGAACGGATTGCAGCGATGGCGTGAGCGCCGTAGCGGGCAGGCTGCAACACCCTATAAGGAGAGCGAGAGCGACGCAGCGCAAAGGAAGGGTCATCGATACTCCGGCGTGTTTCGCGGAAATGATATTCTCTGGGGCGAATCCATGAAAGTCTCACGTCGGTCTCTTTTGAAGGCGCTCGCTGCAGTGCCGCTGCTCAACGCTTGCGCCGCACCGGGTACGCCGGCGCGAGTTGTGACGCTCACGGCGGGCGTGAGCCGTCAGCGCCTCATTTCCGATGCCTATCCCGACACGGAAGTCTGGACGTACGACCGCACGGTGCCCGGCCCGCTGCTGAGGATCAAACAGGGCGAGACGCTGCAGGTCGCGGTCGACAACGGCTTGCCATCCGAAACCACAGTGCACTGGCATGGAATGCGCGTGCCCAACGCGATGGACGGCGTACCTCATGTTACGCAGCCGCCGATCCCGCCGGATGGCCGATTTGTGTACGAGTTCCAAGTGCCGGATGCCGGGACGTACTGGTACCACCCGCACGTGCGCAGCCACGAGCAGGTGGCGCGCGGCCTGTATGGCGTGCTGATCGTGGACGAGCCGGAGCCGGTACGCGTGGATCGGGAGGCCGTCTGGGTGCTGGCCGACTGGCGTCTTTCGCCGGATGCGGCGCTGCGCGACGACTTCGAAAACCTCTTCGATCTCACCCATGCCGGACGCATCGGCAACACCGTCACCGTGAACGGCCGCTTCACTGCGAAGACGGGCGTGTTCAAGGTGCGCTCGGGAGAACGCGTGCGGTTGCGGCTCGTGAATGCCGCGGTGGCACGCGTCTTTCGCCTCAATTTCGCGGAACACGAACCCGTCATCATCGCGCTGGACGGGCAGCCGATCGCGCCGCACACTGCGCCGGATGGCATCGTGCTCGGCCCCGGCATGCGTGCCGACCTCGTTCTCGACTGCATGCGAGCGCCGGGCGCACGCGCCGATGTGACGGATGATTTCTATCCCCGTATGGCGGGCCGCCTGATGCAAATCGTATACGACGACGGACCTGCGATTCGCGCACGCGCGATGAGCGCGGCTGTCGCGCTTGCGCCGAATCGCCTGCCGGACCCGGACCTCGCGCACGCCGAACGTCATGAGATCGTGTTTCAGGGTGGGGCGATGGGCACGATCCGCGATGCGTTATACGCCGGCGAACGCACCAGCCTCGCACGGCTTGTCCGGGAACATCACCTCGCGTGGACCGTCAACGGCACCGCGGTGAAAGGGCATGTCCATGCACCGCTACTCACGCTGCGGCGCGGGCGGTCCTACGTGCTCGGCCTCAGGAACGACACCGCGTGGCATCATCCCATGCATTTGCATGGCCACGTGT
>DATFGD010000378.1:0-2149 GCA_035249725.1 Burkholderiales bacterium | reverse complement strand
TCTCGCTCGGCAGGGCATTGCATGACAAAATCCCGGCTGTGAGTAGATATCGTATCACCCGCGAGAGCCTGCTCGACGGCAGTCACCACGCGCGAATCCGCGCGGATCAGGGCTCCCATATCACCTTCATGAGTGGTGAGGAGCGCAGCGCGCACGTGGCGCAGACGCTTGCTCGCGCGCCACATCCTGAACGCATCTGGGTGTTCGGCTATGGCTCGCTCATGTGGAACCCGGCCTTTCATTACGTCGAGCGATGCACGGTCCGCATTTACGGTTTTCATCGCCAGTTCTGTCTGTGGTCGCGCGGTGGCCGCGGCACCCCGGAACGCCCCGGGCTCATGCTGTCGCTGGAGTCCGGCGGCAGCTGCACCGGCGTGGCCTACCGGATTGCGCCCGAGACGGCGGCAACCGAGCTGGACCTGCTGTGGCGCCGCGAAATGGGCTCACGTTCTTACCGGGCGGTTTGGGTCAATCTTCACATGCGGCAGGGGATGGAGCCGGGAATTGCGTTCGCCGTAAATCGTGCCCACGAGCGCTACGTGCCGCGGCTCGACGCGGAGACCATCGCGCGCTATCTAGCGACCGGAAGGGGAACGAACGGGGATTGCTGCGACTACCTGTTCGATACCGTCGATCACCTGCGCGAGCTGGGTATACGCGATCGCCGAATGGAGGCGCTGGAGCGGCGCGTGGGCGAACTGCGCAATGACGCTACGTCCCCGCCCGCGACCGTCAACGCGCTCGATCGGGCAACCTAGCGCTTCTTCGGCGACCAGCCCTCGGATCAACGCGCATGGTCATCTGCAATGACACCTGATCCGTGTATCTGTCTTGGGAATGATAGTCTCGCTGCCAGGGAGGCCATCCGAAAAGCCGAGCATATCGTCATGCTGGTGGACGACTCTCACTTCGGGGTGTTCATTCCGGGCCATGACTGAGGGCCATGGCGTAAGGCCCTCAAGCGCCAAGTGGCCCGAGCCGGCTCCCCTGGCTGAGGCGATTTCACGGAGGGCATCAGCGCCGGCGTCGAGCGCCCGGTAGTTACAATACGCGACGCAAAAGCGAAAAAGCCCACGCAAGGGTTCAGGGGAGTATGGATCTCAAGCGCATCATCAAGCATCTGTCTGCTACGCGGCGGGCTGTTACCCGCATGTTTCCCGCGGCGGCCATGAAAGCGATCGAGGACGCGATACGCGAATCGGAGCGTTCGCACGACGGCGAATTGCGCTTCGCCGTCGAGGGCGGTTTGAAGCTCTGGTTATTGCTGCACGAACGCACGCCGCGGGCGCGGGCGAACGAGATTTTCTCGCAGCTCCGGGTGTGGGACACCGAGCACAACAGCGGCGTGCTGATCTACGTGCAGGCGGTGGACCGCCACATCGAGATCATTGCCGATCGCGGCATCAGCGCAAAGGTGGAACAGCGGCAGTGGGAGGCGATAGCCGGCCGCATGCAAACGCAGTTTCGCGCGCAACGCTACGCGGCCGGCGTGATCGAAGGCATGCGCGAGATCACTGTGCTCCTGGCGCGGCACTTTCCGCCGACCGGCGCCAATCCGGACGAACTGCCCGATGCGCCCGTCATTCTATGAAGACAAGCCTTCCGATTGTTGTCTGGCTGACGATTTTCCTTTCGTTTGCTCATGCCGCATCCGACATCCCGGCGTTCACGCCCAATGTGGTCGATCCACGCGCCTATCTGACGGAGCCGGAAAGGGATGAGGTAAATCGACTCATTCAAGATGTGCGCACGCGTGCCGATATCCAGGCGGCCGTCTACCTGCTGCCGGCGCTCGGCGATGAAAGCATCGAGGATCTTGCCGAGCGCGCATTCAGGAAGTGGACGCTCGGTCAAGCCGGGAAAGACAACGGTCTGCTCATCGTTCTCGCCATGGGCGATCGCAGGATGCGCATCGAAACGGGTTACGGTCTTGAGGGTGACATTCCCGATATCGTGGCAAAGCGCATCCTCGATGAACAGCTGCGCCCGTTCTTACGCGCGAATCAGATCAAGGATGGACTCGCGAGCGCGCTCGTCGCTCTCGCTCAAAGGAGAAACAAGGATTACGTACCGGGCGCGGCGTTTCAGGCGCCGGCCCTGCCCGCCGTCGAAACTCCCGCTGAGGAACCAATGGATCTCGGGCGTGGGT
>DATFGD010000377.1:0-2727 GCA_035249725.1 Burkholderiales bacterium | reverse complement strand
TTCGTCGCGGGGGAAGCGCTCGCGGGCGTGTGGTGTCCCCTCACGATTTGGGAAGCACAGTTGCGCGGCGTGCGCGCCGAGAAGAGCTTCGTGGCGCAATGGATCCACAAGCTCATGTTCTACAGTGTGCCCGAGTGGGTCTTCACCGTGGCATACATCGCGTTCGCGCTGGCCGTCGCAGTGACATTCTGGCTGGCGCCGCCGATCCGGCGGCGCACGGGATAGCAGCTAGCGCAGCGCGCTTGCCGTCAAGCGAGGCTGTCGGACCAGATGTTGCGCGCCCATCCCCACGCATACGTGCCTTCCAACTCGCTCGCCTTGGGCGACACCCCACCTGCGCCCTTCACGGCGACCATGGTCTTTTGCGCCGGATCGTACTTGTGGATGGAAGTCACGTGCATCGCACTGCGGCCATCGACCATGCTGTAGCAGGTATTCATGATGACCGGATTGGCCGGCACCGTGCCGCCCTTGAGCAGCGCGATCACGGCGGCCGCACAGATCTTGCCGTGCTGGTTGGCCATGCTGCCCGATTTGGGCATGGCGGACGCGGACAATGTCGCATCGCCGAGGACGTGTATGCCTTTGACGGCCGTCGATTCACAGGTGAGCCATTCGATATTGCACCAGCGCTGGTTGGCATTGATCAGCCCGGCGCGCAGCGCGATGTCGCCCGCCCGGTGGGGCGGCACGACGTTCAGCACGTCGCCTTTCACGTCGTCGAAGGTGAGCTTGACGGTCGTGTTCTTTACATCGACGTCTTGCAGCTCGCTGTTCGGCCGGTAATCGATCATGCCCTGGTACGGGCCATTCCAGGACTGAAGGAACAGGCCTTTCTTGGATGTGATGTCGGGATTGGAATCGAGCACGATGATCTTCGAACGCGGTTTGGCGCGCTTGAAGTAGTCCGCCACCTGGCACACGCGCTCATAAGGCCCCGGCGGACAGCGGTACGGCGCCATCGGTATATGAAAGACGAAGACCCCGCCGTCCCGCATCGATTCGAGTTGCCTGCGCAGCGCGACCGTCTGCGGGCCCGCTTTCCACGCATGCAATACGCGGTTCTGCGCATCGGCGCTCTTGAGCCCCGGGATGCCATCGAGCAGGAAATCGACGCCCGGCGCCACGATCAGGCGGTCGTACTCCAGCATCGTGCCGCTCGCGAGCCGCACCTGGCGCTTCGCGCTATCGATGGCAAGCGCCTCATCGCGCTGCACCTTCACCCCGCGATTGCGCAAGCCCTCGTAGCTCACAGTCAGATCTTCGATGCGGGCATGCCCCCCGAGCACGAGATTGCTCATGGGACACGAAACGAACGCGGGATTGCGCTCGACCAGCGTTACACCGATGTCCGGGGACCACAGCCTGAGGTATTTTGCGGCCGTAGCGCCGGCGTATCCGCCGCCGATAACGACCACCCGGCCCGCGCTCGCGCCGCCGTTGGTGGTCGCGCAGCCGGTTATTGCAGTGATCCCCGCGCTTGCGGAGAGCCACTGGATAAATTCGCGTCGGGTGAGTGCCATAGCGTACGCCTCAATAGCGTGGAGCCGGCGCACTGATTGCCGGACCCGGCTTCACCGCGGCAAAGTAATCGGCAATGATTTCCAGTTCCTGGTCCGTGTAGCCCTTCGCCTGCTGGTCCATGATGGTGGCGGGACGCTTGCCCGCCTTGAAGTCCTTGAGCGTCTGAAGGAGCTGCATGCGGTCCATGCCGGCCAGGCTCGGCGGCACGCCGCCTACGCTCCTGCCCTCGGTGCCGTGGCAGGTGAAGCATGCCGCGACGAGGCTGCGGGCTGCAGTGCGGTCCTGAGACCAGACGGGCGCGCTTGCACCCGCAACGAGCAGCACGAGCGCCCAGTAAACCTTTGTTACGGCCGTCATCCTGACTCCCGGTATGAAATGTGGCGAGCCGGGCGGCACGCCGGTGAACAGGGGTCGATATGCGGGCGTGCTAGTTTGTGACGGGCGGCTGGGCGCGTCAAGAGTAGCGAACCCTCATGTTAGCGAACCCGCAGTACCGGGCCGGGGCACGCGCGCCGAAACCGGGCAAAAAAAGCCCGGTCATCGAGACCGGGCTGGAGAACGAAGATTTGCGCCGACCGTCAGGCTACGCCGGCGACTTCCTCCGCGAAGACCAATCGTACCTTCCCGTTCTCGTCGATATCGACGGTGACTTTGCCGCCGTTGGCAAGCCGGCCAAAGAGCAGCTCGTCGGCCAGCGCGGAACGTATCGTGTCCTGAATGAGACGCGCCATCGGCCGTGCGCCCATCAGCGGATCGAAGCCCTTCTTCGCGAGATAATCCTTGAGCGCGCTCGTAAATGAAATCTCGACCTTTTTTTCCTCGAGCTGCGCTTCGAGCTGCATCAGGAACTTGTCTACCACCCGAAGAATGATGTCGTGATCGAGCGCGGCGAACGAAATGATCGCATCGAGCCGGTTGCGGAATTCCGGCGTGAACAGGCGCTTGATCTCCGCCATCTCGTCGCCGGCCTGGCGGCCCTGGGTAAATCCGATCGACACTTTTGAAAGTTCCGCGGCGCCCGCATTGGTCGTCATGACGATCGCCACATTCCGGAAGTCCGCCTTGCGGCCGTTGTTGTCGGTGAGGGTGCCGTGGTCCATCACCTGCAACAGGATGTTGAAGATGTCCGGGTGCGCCTTCTCTATCTCGTCGAGCAGCAGCACCGAATAGGGCTTCTTGGTGATCTGCTCGGTGAGGAGGCCT
>DATFGD010000376.1:0-2284 GCA_035249725.1 Burkholderiales bacterium | reverse complement strand
CAATGCGAGGAGCGTGGCCCGGAAAATTCTGGTCGCCCATGCGTCTCTGACTTGCCCGTGTCGAAGCCGGCGAGGGCACCTGAATGGCTACTTGGGAGAGAACGGATGAGCTTGCACGAATCGATCGGTCAGGCTGCGGAGTCGAAGAGCGGTCGCGCCAGCGCGTGTCTTTCGGCCAACTCTAGCCAGATCGTCAGATTTTCTGGGTCTTGGTCTGTGTTTCCCGCAGTCAACCGTCTGCGATACGCCATCAGCGCGCATGACTCTTCGTGGGTCAGGCCAATCAACGCTTCTCGACCGGCTTCGTCGAGAGTCAGCGAGTGCGTTTCGGTTAGGTACAGCCGTTCGGCCTCGGTGAGCTCGCGCACGTCGGATCCTCCCTGGCGATCTGCGGATTCACTTTCCGTCGTCAAATACCGACGCGACGCCAAAAGGTTTGTATCTTTGCGCCTTGACGTCACCTGAGTGCGACGAGAAGCGAGGCGATCTTGGTCGCCCCGCTTGGGAAAAACATCACGGCGCCAATCGCCGCCCACAGAGCTGCGCTGCTCACCGCGCCAATCAACAACCCCACTCCGAAGGGTTGGCTGTCCCGGCCTGGACGCGAACAGCCATTAGCGCCAAGGGACCAAGCGCGATAACTCTTAGTTGCATGGCTCATGGTGATGCACCGTTTGGAGGCGTCGCATCCTAAGACGGGTAGCGCATTTCTCCCTTGCAATCGGGGACAGCTATTTGTCCTTACGGGACGGCCCGGGCCCGGGACCCCTCAGGCTGTTGCTGCGCTCGTCGTTCGCGTTCGGGTCAGATAACTGTGCTGGCTTCAGCGCAGCCCTACTGTCATGCGACGTCCGGAGTCGAAAGGAGCTCAAGTTTATATGGCGAACCGGTGCAACCTTCGTCGATTGCGCTGCGTACAAATGCGGCGTGAAGCTTGAATTTGCGAGGCTTGCTCATGAACTTTGTTGTCAGATGGCTGCTGGTGAGTGCAGGGGCAATACTTGGATGCGATGCCATCGTCAATGCAGCGGACATGACGAGCGACTGTCGGATCGGCATCTATCGTCTGAGCGACAACAGCGATGTCGACATCGCTCCCAGCGATGAAGCTCGATTGCGATGGCGGCGTAAGGATGGAACCTCGGGTGCGCTCAGTAGAAGCCCCGACGGAAGCTGGAGCAGCACCCTCGGCTGGACGGGGCGACCCGATGGAAAGCGAGTGTCTTTTTCAGAATGCGATGCCGGCGAGATCCGCTTCGATGGCTTGCAAGGAAAGCGCCTCGCGCTCGACGTAACGCAGACGCGCTTTCAGTCAGGGGGCATTGACCTGGCCGGCCGCCTCGTGATGCCGAAGGGACCCCGCCCGGTGCCGATCGTAGTGCTCGTCCACGGCTCTGAGCAATTCTCAGCTCGTGACTTCTATGCGCTGCAACGATTGTTTCCATCCGAAGGCATCGGCGTGTTCGTTTACGACAAGCGTGGCACGGGAGCCTCCGGCGGCGAATATTCGCACGACTACGGCCTGCTCGCGAAAGATGCCGTCGCCGCTTTGCGCGAAGCGCAGCGACTCGCCGGTTCGCGCGCCGGCAGGTTTGGCTACTACGGAACCAGTCAAGGCGGCTGGGTTGCACCGCTTGCCGCCACGATGGCGCCCGTGGATTTCGTCATTGTCGGCTACGGGCTGGCGGTCTCTCCGCTCGAAGAAGATCGCGCGGCCATCGAGCTAGACATGACCCGGCGGGGCTACGGACCGGACGTCGTGACAAAAGCACTGGAAGTCGGCGATGCGACTGAAGCCATTCTGGTCAGCAACTTCAAGAGCGGCTTCGATCGCCTCGATGCCGTTCGCACCAAGTACGGCAACGAACCCTGGTTCAAGCATGTGCACGGCAACTTCACGTTCTTCATGCTAGAGCTGCCGGAGTCGGAAGTGCGCGAGCGAGGACCGAAGATGTTTCCGGGCGTGTCTCTCCACTACGATCCGATGCCGGTACTACGCGGCCTGAGCACTCCGCAGCTGTGGATACTGGGCGGGGACGATCTCGACGCGCCAAGCGCTGAAACGGTCCGGCGTCTTCACACGCTTGCTGCCAGCGGCAAGCCCATCGACATTGCCATCTTTCCTCGCGCCGAACACGGCATCTTCGAGTATGAGACGGCCGCCGACGGAACGCGCCTCTCGACGCGCAATTCGGAGGGTTACTTCGCGATGATGCGCGATTACATCCTGGAAGGTCGGCTATGGCGCGTGTACGGATCGAGCATTCTCCATGTGTCGAGACTT